>JBJXFS010000171.1:0-2612 GCA_046155625.1 Verrucomicrobiales bacterium
CGCGAGGCGGGCGAGAAGCTGGCGGATGCCTACCGCGTGGCCTTGCAGGGCGTGCTGACCTCGCGGCACTTCATCTACCTCGTCGAGGGCGACACGGTGGTTCGCGAGCGTCTCACGGATTCGGAACTCGCCTCGCGGCTTTCGTATTTCCTCTGGAGCTCGATGCCGGACGATGCGCTCTTCACCGCGGCGAAAGGGGGTACGCTGAATGGCGATGGACTCATGAAAGAAGTCGATCGCATGCTCGCGGACGGCAAAGCCAGCCGCTTCATCGACGACTTCGCGCGGCAGTGGCTGCAATTGCACCGAGTCGGCATGTTCCCGCCCGACAAGAAGATCTATCCCACCTACGACGCGTGGCTGGAGGACAGCATGCGCGCCGAGCCAGTGGAGTTCTTCCGCGAGATGTTTGGCAAGAACCTGCCCATCGACGCCTTCATCCATTCCGACTGGACCGTAGCCAATGCCCGTCTCTGCGAGTTCTACGGACTGCCGGAGCCCAAAAACGGTGGCTTCGAGCGAGTCTCGCTGAAGCCCGAAGACCGTCGCGGCGGCCTGCTCACAATGGGGGCGGTGCTTGGCCTCACTTCAGACGGCACCCGCCATCGCCCAGTTCATCGTGGCGTCTGGCTCAGCGAAGTAGTCTTCGGCAAAACACCCCCTCCCCCGCCCGCTAACGTCCCCGCGATCGAACCCAATCCGCCCAAGGACCCCAAGGCCACCCTGCGCGACAAACTGGCCGCGCATGCCAAGGATGTGAATTGTGCCGCCTGCCACGCGAAAATCGATCCACTCGGCCTCACTTGGGACAACTACGATGCCATTGGCCAATGGCGCACTCATGAGAAAGTCCCCACCGGACTGGGCGAAGACCCTCTGGTGAATCCTGCTGGTGAAATGCCCGATGGCCGCTCCTTCAAGGACCCCAACGAGTTCAAACAACGCCTCCTCGAAGACCGCGACGAAATCGCCCACGCCTTCATCGAGCATCTCTGCACCTACGCCCTGCGCCGTGCGCTCTCCTTCGATGATCAGGACGACCTCAATGCCATCCAAGCCGATGCGAAGAAGACCAACTACCGTATCAGAGACATGATCCGCGCCGTGGCTCAATCCGAACTCATGCGCAAGCGCTGATAAAAAATTTCTTGGTTCTTTGTTCTTCGTTCTTTGTTACCCGACTAAAGACCAAGCCCATCGAATCAAAAATCAAAACCAAGAACTACGAACCAAGAACCATGAACTACCTATCCCAATCCTGGGTTATCAACCGCCGCCACGCCCTGAAAGCGCTCGGCAGTTTCATCTCACTGCCCATGCTGGAGTGCATGGTGCCGCTGCGTGCGGCCGAAAAAGCCATCGCAACGAGTCCGAAGCGCAGCGCCTTCATCTACCTCGCGAATGGCGTCCACTCGCTGAACTACCAGATCCTCACTTCGGGCCGGGATTACAAGTTTTCGCGTTCCTTGAAGCCGCTGGAGAAGCACCGCGAGGTCATCACGCCGATCAGCGGCCTGCATCACCCCGGCAGCCTCGGTCATCACCACAACTGCATCGATGTCTTCCTCACCGGCGGGAAACTCGGCCCCTCGGATCGAAACACGATCTCCGTGGACCAGAAGATGGCCGAAATCACCGCGCAGCAGACTCGGGTCGCTTCGATGGAGATCGCGCTCACGCAGAGTTCGCTCGCCTGGACCGCTGATGGCGTGCAATTGCCTGCGCTGCGGCGTTGCAGCGAGATTTTTGCCTCGCTCTTTGAAGAACCGAAGGGCGGGAAAGACGCTCAACGCCGTTCCTTGCGCCGCAAGGGCAGCGTGCTCGACGCAAACCTCGCCGAAGTGCGCCAACTCGAGCAGAAGATGGGCAAGCAAGACAAAGGGCGCATGGAGCAATACCTCACCTCCGTGCGCGAGGCCGAGATCCGCACGCGCCGGGCCGATGCGTGGCTCGACACGCCGCTGCCGGCCATTTCCGACGACGACCGCAGGCGCACCAATCGCGAGATCGCGCAAACGATGGCCGGCGATTACTTCCGCACCGTCTATGACCTCATGGTGCTCGCCTTTCAGACAGATGTGACCCGCGTGGCCACCTTCAGCCTCGGCGGCGAGGGAGACGCTTTCGCCATTCCCGAAATCGGCATCACCGAGTCGCGCCACCAGCTCAGCCATCACGGCGGCGATGCGGGTTACATCGAGAAGCTCACCAACTACGACACCTTCGCCATCGAGCAATTCAGCTACTTCCTCACGCGACTTGCGGAGACCAAGGACCTCGGCGGCAAACCGCTCCTCGGCTCCACGATGGCGCTTTTCGGCAGCGGCATGTCCTACGGCCACAGCCACGGCAACGCGAACCTCCCGCTGGTGCTTGCCGGCGGCTCGGACCTCGGCCTGAAGCACGGCAGCCATCTCGACTTCAACAAGGTAGCCAAAGATTTCCAAGGCTACGCCATCGGCCCCGACGGCGCGCTCACCACCGAGCATTACCAGCTCTGCAGCCGCCCTGTGAACACTGACGCCCACATGAGCAACCTGCTCCTCCTCATGGCCCAGCGCATGGGCGTGGAAACCGACCAGTTTGGCGACAGCAACAAGGTCATCGCACTA
>JBJXFS010000358.1:0-17224 GCA_046155625.1 Verrucomicrobiales bacterium
TCCCTTCGATCCGTCTGCATCCCGCTTTTTTCGCATCGTCGCCTTCCGCCCTGATTGATCAGACCCCTTCCCACCCCCCGCACATGACCCACGCACCCCTTCCCGGCGCCGGCCCCCAGAAGCAAATTCCTATCAGACGCATTGACGACATGCTCTCGGACATGGGACGCCAACGGAGGAGCACCGCGGATTCCACCGCCGCCACCGAGCGCAATAAACCGAGCCGCCTGCCGTGGCTCATCATCCTGGCCGAGCGAGGACCCGATGGGGAATGGCGAACTGTGGAAGAACCGCTTCCGAACGTCGAATTCGTCGACGTGGAAATCGCCTACGATTACGCAATGAAGAAGAACCGTTCTTGGAATCGCGCCTCCGATTGGGCGGATGATCCAAGCCTCGCATGGGTGGCCGTCAGAAGCGATTCGTTGGGGAGGCTACGTAGCCACAAGCCGACCGGGACGGCACCGTTGGCGCGATTGCCCGTGGGCGAGGAACCAAAGACAGGATTGGCGCCAGCGCGGACGGGTAGGCCACCGAAGTGGGACGAGGATGTCCATGACCATGCCGAGGATGCCGACGACCAGGACGAGGCTGGCCAGCTGATGGTGGCGCCAGGGTGAGGATTCGGGCGGGGCCAATGGCGGACTACCGCTTCCGCTGCGCTGCGCGGGATGCTAACCAGTCTTGTTAGGCGGCATGGTATTCATACTCACGAGACGACAGGTCGCCGAACACGTCGGACGACCAGACGGATGATGCCTGCAATAGAGCCGAAAAGAAAAGCTGCGACTCCAATCCAGCACGTAGCCGAAGCGATGCGCAAATGGCGAGCGTAGCTAGCCGACATCTCCGGCGTCGGGTCTTGGTAAGGAATGCCCGCGAACATCACATCGTAGAGGAAACCGACGACGAGCAGGGACAAGCCCGCGATCAGAAGGAGAAGTGGCCAAAATCGTTTCATGCGCGAAGCCGCCGAACGTGTAGTTAAACCGCAAGCGGTCATTGTCCGACAAAAACCGCAAGTGGTAATTGTTGAGCAAATACCGCAGGCGAGGCGTAGATTCAAGACCTCACTACGGCACCGCAGGCCACGCCGTCGGAATCCTGAGCAGGGCCGCCACCCTGAGCGCCTCGACGTCCACGACATCAAGCATCCCCGCCACCCTTGACCGCACGGCGCGGCTCGCTGCCTATTTGACGGACCCCTACCCACCCCACCTCTCCATGACCCACGCCCCCTTCTCCGGCGCCGGCCCCCAGAAGCAAATTCCTTTCAGACACGTCAACGAAGGCGTCTGCGCAAACTGTCCGGGATTGCTCCAAAACGTGTGCCAGTGTCCCGAGTGCACGAGTTTCACTGCCACGCTGAACTTCTGACCGGGCACCACTGCGCTTTGTTCGGCTGTTAGTGTCGCTTTGACGGGTTCACTGGAATCCACTCCGCCACCGCCATCCGGACTGGCGAAAGGGTCGAGGCTATTTTGGCTGCAGGCTGTGAACCCGGTGAGCAGCAGCAGTGGAAAAAGCAGGCGGCGAATCATATAGGGTCTTGGAGAGCGGGATGGGTGATTTATTCCCGGCACAGCAAAGGTAAAGCCCGGGCTTCGCTGCCGGCATAAACTTTCGATAATTTTCCCGCGCTTCTGCGCTGCGGAAATCAGCGTGACTTGCTACTCCGCGGAAAAGATGACGGTCATGGGACCGGTGGCACTTTCCGGCAGTGGAATGAGCATAAAGTCATCGGCGATGACAGGCTTCCATTCTGCGCCGGCGGTGATTTTGACTTTGGCGGGATCGATGCGGCGGGGGAGCCACTGAAGAATGGGGCGGCCGCCGCGCTGGGAACCGTTTTTGTTCACAGGCTGCCACGTCGCCTCACCGGCGAGAGGTGTGACCGTCAGGGTGAAGGCCCCGTCCTTTTCTGTCAGGGTCTGTTCCCAGTTCAGTTTTCCCGGTGCCATCCGGGCCTCCCATGCGGGATCGCCGTAAAAGGCCACGTTGTCGCGGTCGAAGAGCAGGCCCTGCATGTCCTGGCTCGTGAGCCGGCCCGCAGGCTGCGGCACTTTGGTGAAACGCGGGGGGCGTCCCATTTCGTCCACTAATTCAATCTTCTCGGCACCCGGGAATTCGGTCATCAGCCGGTGCACGAGGGCAATGTTGTTCGCGTGAAAGGCTTCCGTGAGTGTATAGCGGCCGGGTTGTTCTACAAAGTAGTCCAGCAAACCCCAGCCCTGGTAGCCATACCACGTGGGCTGCACATAGCCGGCCATCTGGCGGACGGTCGCGCTCTTCATGAAGGCCAGCGCCATGGCATCGGGACCGTCGATGTGCCCCATGAGGCAGTTGCCGATGGGCAGATAGACCTTGGGATTCGGGCTCTTCACGTCCCACGTGCCGCCGTCGGTGTCCTCGCCATATAGCCGCCCGTCCTTGCTCTTCCAAAAACCGTTCTTGCAGCGGAACCCGATCATCCAGTCGCGCTCGGTGGCATGGCCGGAGGTAACCCAGAGGTCGGGGCCGGCATTAATCAGATCGACCAGAGCTTTCGTGGTATCTGGCCCAGTGGATTTGGCCGCTGCTCCACCGCCTTTGTCCTTCTGCACCATGTGGCCCTTCTTAAGTTCACAATACCATGTACCGCTCTCAATGCGGTCCATGGCCAGCTCTGTGCCCGAGCCGGCGCTGTGAATGGTCAGCGGTTTTTCCTCCGCTGCGATGGCCAGCGCGTTCCCGGCATCGTGCCCCGCGAGAATGCCCCAGCGGGTATCGGTGAAGGGATCATCGTCCAGCTTGCGCGTGAATCGGTGGACCTTCTGCACGAACTCACGCGAGGCTTCCTCCCTCGTGGCGACGAAGCAGGTATGGCGCGGCATTTCCTTCCGTAGGGCTGGCAGGATTTCCTCCGGCGCCGCTTTCCATGAGACCGTCACCGCGCCGGGATGTTTCGCGGCCAGTTTAGCCAGCACCGGTTGCCATGCCTCATCCGCCTTCGTCTTCTCCGAAACGGCTACCACATAGTCCGCAGCGGGAGACACACCCGTGAGGGCGGCGAGAATCAGAGCGGGGCAGTAGTTCATGAGGAAATGAAATGTGGTGAAGTGAAAAGGATGACGCAGCGGCCCTTACCACAGGCCCCACTGCTTTGTCACCATGATATAGATGCCCATGAGCAGATTGGAAACCCCGTGCGCGATGACACAGGCGCCAACGCTTTTCGTGCGGAGGTAGAGCCAGCCGATGATGGATCCGTAGATCACTGCTGCTGCGTAGTCCGGCTTCGTGTGTGATAGACCCCTTCCCACCCCCCTCACATGACCCACGCACCCCTTCCCGGCGCCGGCTCCCAGAAGCAAATTCCTGTCAGAAACGGACATAAGGCCCGTCTGAATAGCGTGCGATACAGCTCGGACGGCTTGCGTATCGTCACCGCGTCGGACGACAAGACCGTGCGGGTGTGGGACGCCGTGACCGGTCAATGTCTTGCCACGCTCGCCGGGCAGGGAAGCAATACAAAGAGCGCGCAATTCAGCCCCGACGGCGCGTGCATCGCGACTCCTGCGGGGTTGTGGGACGCAGCCACAGGTAAATGCCTTGCGAAACTTGGAGGTGGAACCAGCGCGCTCAAGCCAGCGGACTGGCTCGCGATGCGCGAGCGACTGCGCGCAGTAGGGCGCGCGAGCGCGGGGCAGGACACGCCTTACCTCCGCATGCTCCGCCGCTATGTGACCGAGTAGGCGCGCACGGTGTGGATTGAGCCACCCGTGGCCCGTCGCTCCGAGACGCTTTTGCAACAAATCCGGCGCAGCCGGCACTTTGTTTTGGAAGGTGCTGCCTGCGGCAGGTTGACTGAAGAACCGTCCGGGAGCGACGGGCAACGGAATGAATTTCCGGCTATGATACGATTCGTCCCCGAAAATCGCATGAGGGCAGGAGACCCTTATGATCCCAATCGATACCACCAACCTCAGTGCCATCCTCCGCTACAGCGCCAACGAAACCCGCCGCCTCAGCAATGAAGTCGTGCTGCTCCTGCCGTGATTCCCTCTCCTTCCCCGCCTCTGCTTTCTCTACTCCCTCCTGTTCTAAATCCTTTCCGCCATGAATGAAGAAGACATCTTTGCCGTCGCCGAGGCTGAAATGAAACCCCTGCCCGCTGAAGGCCAGCCATTCAAGGAAAGGGCCGAGAACGACGACCTCTTCCTCTGGCTGGCCAACAAAGAAGCCCGGTCACTGCTCCAGCCGGTGAAGTAATTCATTGGCACCGCGCTGGACAACGAGGACACTCGAAGCGGAGAGGCGCGAATCGCTGGCCGCGAATCGACGGTTAGAGGGCATCGACCCGCAGCTTCACGAACCACCGGCGCGCCGCACCTGCCGGGATCGTCGCGAGGATTTCCTGCACGGTGCCGTCGTCGCTGAGGATGGACTCGCTCACACCGGCGCTGCTCCATGATCCCGGTTCGAGCGTGTTGCTCCACTCGACGGCAAAGGTCAATCCATCGAGCACCGCCGCTTTGGCGCGCTGGTAGCGGAATTCAAGGACGGCGCCGTTGATCGATAAGGCGCCGGTCGCGCTGTCGGCCCTGGTGGGATCGCGAAGAGTCGCGAACTCCAGCACGTTCACCGAACCATCGTGATCGGAGTCGTTGCCATCCGCGCCGGGGCCGCTGTTGGCGGGGCTGCCGAAGTAAGCAAGACGCCAGCTTTCCAGCCGCGTCAGCGCGGTGAAAGCGGTGATCTGCTCGACCAGACCGGAACTGCCGTTCCACGAACCCGCGGCGGCGCGACCGCGGGCGCGGATGGAGCCGCTGACAGGGAGGCTCAGGCCGGTGCGCTCCCATCCACCGGCGATGCGCACGCCGGCGCCGAGCGCGCTCCAACTCGCCCCGCCATTCGTGGAGAGTTCGAAGGTCACGGGCTCGACTTCGGGTGCGGCGCCACCACGAGTCCACGCGACCCGCGTGTTGTTCGGGACGGAGAGAGTCTGGGTGGCCGCGTCGTTGCCGAGCCGGGCGAGGTTGTTGCGCGGCTGGCCATACACCGCGGTGAATTCTCCGCCGAGCACGATCTTCCCGTCGGCCTGCAAGGCGACGCTGTAAACGGTGCCACCGACGCCCGTGCCAGGATCGAAGGTCACAGTATTTTCCACGCTCCCATCCGGATGGAGTCGAGCGATCCCGCTGCGCGGCTGGCCGTTCACGCTCGTGAATTCACCCCCGAGCAAAATCTTCCCGTCGGCCTGCACCGCCAGACTTTGCACGCCGTAGAACCCGTTCTCCGCGCCAGTGCCGATGTTGAACGTGGCCGTGCTCTCGAGCGTGCCATCGGCGAGGAGCCGGGCGATCCGGTTGCGCGGCTGGCCGTTGAAGGTGGCAAACTGCCCGCCGACCAGAATTTTCCCGTCCGCCTGCACCGCCACGCAATTGACGAAGAAGCCGATGGGGCCCGCGCCCGTGCCGGGATTGAAAGTGGCCGTGCTCTCAAGCGTGCCGTCCGCATGGAGCCGGGCGAGGTAGTTGCGCGTCTGCCCATTCACGCTGGTGAACCAGCCCCCGAGCAAAATTTTCCCGTCCGGCTGCACCACGACGCTGCGGACTGCGCCATTCGCACCTGTGCCGGGATTGAAGGTCGCGCTGCTCTCGAGCGTGCCATCCGCGTGGAGCCGCGCGACGGAGTTGCGCGGCTGGCCGTTCACGCTCGTGAAGAAGCCGCCGAGCACGATCTTCCCATCGGCCTGCACCGCAATCGATTCGACACCGCTGTTCGCGCCGGTGCCGGGGTTGAAAGTGGCCGTGCTCTCGACGCTGCCATTCGGAAGGAGGCGGACGATCCGGGTGCGCGCCTGGCCGTTCACGTTGAGAAACCAGCCGCCGATGAGAATTTTTCCGTCCGGCTGAAACGCCACGCATGTCACGTCGTCGCTCGCACCGGTGCCGGGGTTGAAGGTGGCGGTGCTCTCCACGGTGCCGTCCGCGTTGAGCCGGGCGATTTTGTTGCGCGCCTGGCCGCCGATGCTAGAGAAGGTGCCCACGATCAGCGTCTTCCCATCTGGCTGCACCGCGGTCGCCCGGACGCGGAGACCCACGACGTTGAGATTGAAGTCCTGGTCCACAGCCCCGGGTCCAGGAGCGGAACGCGTGACGTTGACGGTGTAGGTCTTCGTCGTCACGCCGTCTTCGGCGGTCACCGCGATGGTCAGCAGATTGCTCCCGACACTCAGCGCGATGGCACCACTGGCCGAGCCCGAAGCGACCGGCACACCATTGACCTGCACGGTGGCGGTCGCGTCCGCCGTAATCGGGGTGACGGTGACGCTGGCGGTGGTGGCAGAAACACTCGCCATGTAGCTCGTGGTGGCCGCAGCAAACGCCGGGGATAGCGTGCCAGCGCTCAAGACCAGATCAGCCAGATTGGCGTCGGTAAAAGGATCGCGGCCGAGCAGCAGGAGATCGAAAGGATTCTCGTCCGGGTCATTGCTGGCGATGTGCAGCGCGGCGTTCTTCGGCCCGGCACCCACGTGGGCAAACTGCACCGTGAAGGTGGTGCTGCCGGTCGGTCCGGCCACCGGTGCCGTGGGGCTGGCCGTGACGGTGAACAGCGCCGCGTCCGGGCCATCGATCGTGATCCCCAGCCCGGTGAGGTCGGCATAGCCGGGGTTCCTGATCGTGAAAGTGCGGCTGACATTCGCACCCGGCACCGCGGGAAAGGACACGCTGGCGCCATCCGCGAGATTGGCGCCCATGGGCTGCTCGACGGCGATTTCCGGCACGGGATTGACCACGAAGGTCGCCACTTGTTCAACCAGGCCCGAGGTGCCGTTGTAGTTCCCGCCGGCGGTGCGACCGCGAGCGCGGAGAAGACTGTTCTGCGGCGGGCTCAGCCCCGTCCGCTCCCAGCCACCGGCAATGCGTGTGCCGGGTCCGAGCGGCTCCCAGTTCGCGCCGCCGTCAGTAGAGGACTCAAAAGTCACTTGCTCAACTTCCGGCGCAGCGCCACCGCGCATCCACTGCACGTGCCCTTCGCCAGGAGTGGTGAGGCCCTGTGTCGCCGCGTCGTTGAGCAGGCGCGCGATCTTTCTGCGTGGCTGCCCGTTCATCGTGGCAAAGCGGCCCCCGAGCAGGATCTTTCCGTCCGCCTGTAATGCGACGCTATCGACGGAGGGCAAGCTGCCGCCCGGGCCGGTCCCGGGATTGAAGGTGGCCGTGCTCTCCACGCTGCCGTCCGCGCTGAGCCGGGCGATGAGATTGCGCGCCTGCCCATTCACGGTCGAGAAGTTGCCCGAGAGCAGGATTTTTCCGTCCGCCTGCAACGCCACGCTGCTGACGCTGCCGTTCGCACCCGTGCCCGGATTGAAGGTGGCAGTGCTCTCCACGGTCCCGTCCGCATGGAGCCGCACGATCCGGTTACGCGCCTGCCCGTTCACGCTGGAAAAGGAACCCCCGCACAGAATCTTCCCGTCCGCCTGCACGGTCACGCAAAGGATAGTGGAGTTGGCGCCGGTGCCGGGATTGAAGGTGGCCGTGCTCTCCAGGTTTCCGTCTGCATGGAGCCGCGCGATGCGGTTGCGCGCCTGTCCGTTCACGCTCGTGAAGTCGCCCGCGAGGAGGATTTTCCCGTCCGGCTGCAGCGCCACGCTATAGACAATGCCATTCGCGCCAGTGCCGGGATTGAAAGTGGCTGTGCTCTCGACGCTGCCGTCCGCGTTGAGCCGCGAGATGCGGTTGCGCGTCTGCCCGTCCACGGTGGTGAAGTTTCCCCCGAGCACAATCTTCCCATCCGCCTGCAACGCCATGCCATAGACGGCGGCGTTTGGGCCGGCGCCGGTATTGAAGGTCGCCGTGCTCTCCACCGTGCCGTCCGCGTTAATCCGGCCGAGTCTGCCGGCGGTGCCGCTGCCCCCGAGGAGAATCTTCCCGTCCGGTTGCAGCACTGCGGAATAAATACCGGAGCCGCTCGAGATGCCGCCACCCACGGGGTTGAAGCCGCTGAAGGTGGCCGTGCTCTCCACCGTGCCATCCGGAAGAAGCCGGGCGAGGCCGCCGCGGAACTCGCCCCCCACCGTTCCGAAATTGCCCGCGATGATGATTTTCCCGTCCGGCTGCACCACGGTTGCGCGCACGATGTAGGGATCTATGTCGTCTGCCAGCGGCGGCACGTTGGGATTGAACGCCGGATCGAGGCTCCCCGCCACCTGCGCGCGGGTGGCGGGGAGAGCGATCGTCAGAGCCAGCGCGCCGGCGAAGATGAGGCAAAGCATTTTCATAGGATCCTGGGGTGGTGGGTGTTCTCTGGCGCCTCGATCGATAGTCCGGTGAGATGCCTGCCTATCTCCGCCGTGGCGCGACGGTGATGTGATAGGTCACGTCCTGGATGTTCTCCCATGGGTCGTCGCCGAGAACGCCTGCCGGCACAAAGACCCGGCCGCCGAAACGGATCGTGTGCTCGCCAGGAGGGAGCGGCCTGAGCAGCAGATAGATGCCGTCGTCCACCGTTGGGATGACTGACCCCGCGTCAATGCCCAGAAGGTTATTCTCCGGCAGCGGCCCGACGTCGAAGAGGGGCGAGTCGCTGCGATACCGTTCCAGATGCGCCACGCGCCGCCCGTCGATCTCGGCGAAAGTCTCTTCGTACACGACGTGATCCATGACCAGGTTGATCAACTCGCGCGAGCCTTCCACCGTGTCGGTCGCGTCGGTTAGGAAATAAGCGAGATTGAGGACTGGAAAGAAGAGTGACTTGCCGGCAGGCACGGTGAGCGTGCGCTCCGCCGGCGCGCTGCCGAAGACGCCGCAGAGATACCACACCGGCCCCGCCTGGCCGGCGCCGCCATCCGCGGTGTCGAGGAGCGGATTGTGATCCGCGGGCAGGGACGTGGCCCATTGCCACCATTTGGCCTGATAGGCGGAGTAGAGGTTGCCCGGCGGGTGCGCCTGGCCGCGCAGCGAACCGCGGCCGTGGTCGTCGCCGGCGATCGCGGGATGGCTCCCGGCGAGGGTGAACGAAAGACCGAGGGCGAACGGGAGGGCGAGAAGGCCCAGTGATTTGGCGGCAATTTGACGCAGTGTTTTTGTGTTCATGGCAGTGTTTTCATTTCGGTTGTGCAGAGGGATTGGGCTAAAGATTGTTTTTGGTCCCGCCAGTTCCTACGAAAACCCGCATCGCCGCATTACTCATCCCGGAAAACATTTTCCGTCCCCGCCGCGACCGCTGCTCTGTTGCCAGGGAAAGCTCCGGCGAACCTGGCAGCCTGCAAACGCGATTCGACACGATGGCCCCGGTGCGATGTAATGCGGTTTGCGCGTCTCTCGTAGGAATGAGTACCACCCTGCGGGCAAACCGCGGAACCAGCAGGATCCAATTATGTCAACGCCCGACCTTCCCTCTCCCATCGCATTGGAAGAAATCTTCCGCGTCGTCGTGGAAATGCCCGCCGCGGAACGCGCGGCAAATCTTGACGTCGCTTGTGAAGGCCGGCCGGAAATGCGCGCGCGCGTCGAGCGGATGCTGGAAGTGGGCGGCATCGCGGCCCTCCTGCAACAAGGGGCCAACGAAACGGAGCCCGCGGAAATCGAAGCAGAGCTGGAGCGGCCAGACCCCTTCCCACCCCCCTCACATGACCCTCGCACCCCTTCCCAGCGCCGGACCCCGGAAGCAAATTCCTTTCCCAGCGCGCCTTCTTGGAGAAAATCGGGTTCGGGGTGCCGTGGGGCGTCGGCGCGGGAGGCCTCCTGCACAAGGTGAAGCACCTGGAACACGCCCTGCTCGACCGCGACACCGAACTTGCGGGTGATCTCCGGAAGTCCCGGCGACGACCGACCTTGAATCCCGCCGGTGTCCGCACTAGGGGTGGGGGCTGTGGCGTCGTGGTCCGCGCACCCGCATCCGGCCTCCGACGCCAACCCACCGCCTCTCCGATGCCCGCGCGTATTCCCCTCCTTCCTCTGCCGCTCCTGCTTCTCCTTGCCGTCTCCGGTCCCGCGCGGGCCCTGACTTACTTCTTGGGGGACGGCGCGGCGCAGGGAGCCTCCATCACCGACCTCGGTGGGCCGGACACGGCCAACGCCGGCAACATGAGCTATCTGTTCACGACGGCCGCGTACACCAATTCCGGCGGGAGTGCGGTGCAGCTCGACGTGACCCGCGCGCATTTCTGGGCCGACAACGCGGGCTCGCTGCGGCCGTTCGTCGCCCTCTACAATGGCGGAGCCCTCGGGGCGGCGGGCAGCTACACGATCGTGGCGCGGGGTGACCCCATCGCCGCCGTCCCCGGGCAGCCCAACAGCGCGTCCTTCGCGGTTGGCGGCGACAATCCGTCCGTCACCGTCGGTCCCGGCCAGACGCTGGTGGCGGGCTTCCACCAGACGGCGGGCGTCGTTCCCTTCGCCGACGGCGGCACCGCCGACTTCCTGCAAACCGGCAGCATTCTCCCCGCCGCCCTGCCCGGCCCGCCCACGGCCGGCGCGAACTGGAACTCGCTGCTCCGCACCTACGCCTTCAGCATTGCCGTCGAGGAACCGGAGGACCCGCAGCCGCCCAGCGCGATCGCCCTGAGCAACGGCGATCTGCTGCCCGGCACGCCGGTCGGCACGCTGGTGGGAATCATGACCACGACCGATCCGAACCCCGGGGATAATATTTTCACCTACACCTTGGCCGCCGGGGCGGGGGACGGGGACAACGGGCGCTTCGCCATCGCCGGGGAACGGCTGGAGACCGCCGCCGCGCTCGGCGGAGTGGGCTCCAGCTACTCGCTGCGCGTCCGCTCGACGGATCCGGGCGGACTCTGGCGGGAAGAGGTTTTCACCGTCGTCGTCGTCGCCGGCCAGGCTCCGACCGCGATGGCGCTCAGCCCCGGGGTGGTGGATTCCAGGGCTCCGGCGGGGAGCGCCGTCGGGCGACTCACGACCACCGACCCCGACCGCGCCGATTCCCACACGTACGCGCTGGTCGCTGGCCCCGGCGGCGAGGACAACGCCGCGTTCGTCGTGATCGGCAACGAACTGAGGTTGGCCGGGGCTCCGTCGGCGGCAGGGGCGTCGCTCTCGGTGCGCCTCCGCTCTACCGACCTGGGCGGACAGTCGATCGAAGCCGCCTTCACCGTTCTGGTCATCGATCCCGCCGTCCGCATCAACGAGTTCATGGCCGCCAACAGCACGGGCCTGCTCGACGAGGATGGCGAGGCCTCGGACTGGATCGAGATCCTCAACGCCCAATCGCAGCCGGTTGATCTGGGCGGCTGGTTCCTCACCGACGATGCCGGCGACCTCGCGAAGTGGCGGTTTCCCGAGCGGGTGGTGCCCGGCGGCGGATACCTGCTTGTCTTCGCCTCGGGCAAGGACCGCAGACTCGACTCCGATCCTGAGTTGCACGCGAACTTCCGGCTTTCGGCCGGCGGCGAATTCCTCGCCCTCGTGAAGCCGGACGGGGTGACTGTCGCCTCGCTGTTCGCCCCGGCCTTTCCCCCGCAGACGAGCGATATTTCCTATGGGGTGGGTGCGGACGGGAGCAATTCCGGCTTTATGGCGACGCCGACCCCCGGCGGCGAGAACGACACGCCGTCCGCCAGCGGCGTGAACAGCGTCGGCTTCAGTGTCCCCCGCGGGTTTTACAGCGCGCCCTTCAACCTTGTGCTCACTCCCGCGATCCCGGGCTCGGCGATCCGCTACACGACGAATGGCACCAAGCCGAGTCCCACCGCCGGCACCATCTACGCGGCTCCGATTGCCGTCTCCCGGACGACGACCCTGCGTGCCATCGCCTACACTCCCGACGGGGGAGGTCCGACGCCGGTCATCGCCACCCACACCTATGTCTTCGCGGCGGACGTCGCCGCGCAGGCGGTCATGACGACGGCGATCACCAACAACCCGACCTGGGGCCCGCGGATGGTGGATTCGCTGCTCGCGCTGCCCACCGTCTCGCTGGTGCAGACCGGCGGGCTCTCGACCACCGAGACCGAGACGTCGATGGAGCTGTTCTTCCCCGACGGGACTCCCGGGTTCCAGATCGATTGCGGGGTCGAGCACTTCGGCGGGCACAGCCTCGGCTCGCCGAAGAAGAACATGCGCATGACTTTCAAACGCGCCTATGGAAAACCACGGCTGAACTTCGATCTCTTCGGCTCCGGAGCGGCGAAGGATTTCGATTCGGTCATCCTGCGCACCGGATCGCACGACACCTGGTTCTGGACGCACCCCAGCGGCCACGGCGGCATCTTTATCCGGGGGCGCTGGGCCTTCGACCGGCAACTTGAGGCCGGCAACGTCGCGCCCCGCGGACGCTGGGTGCATGTCTACCTCAACGGGACCTACCACGGCATGCACCACCTCATGGAGCGCCCGGACGCCGCGTTCATGGCTTCTTACCATGGCGGGGAAAAGGAAGACTACGAGGCGCTCAACGCCGGAAGTCCCATCGACGGCGACAAGAGCACCTGGAACGCGATGAAGGGAGTCCTCGGCGACTACGGGCGGTTGCGCGAATTCATGGACGTCAGGAACTACGCCGACTACATGCTGCTCCAGTTCTACGGTGGCAACGACTGGGATTGGAACGAATCGCAGAACTGGGCCACGGCCAGCCGCAAGATGCCGGACGCGTCCTACAAGTTCTTCGCGTGGGACAGCGATGTCATCCTCCGTACCACCCTCGATGCCAATGTGGTGAACCGCGGCGGGCCGGAGAACCTCTGGGCCACCGTCAGGAGGCACGAGGCCTTCCGGCGCCTGCTCGCGGACCGGGCGCAGAAGTTCTTCTTCAATGGCGGGATGCTCACCCGCGACCGGGTGCTTGCCCAGTTCGACGAGCTGGCCGCGCGGGTCGAGTTGCCGATCATTGCCGAGACCGCGCGCTGGGGGGGCGGGAGCTACACCCCGGCGACGTGGCGCGGCGAGATCGACGAGGTGAAGAACGACCTCATCAACCAGCGCACCGGCGTGGTGGTCGCGCAGATGCGCAACGCCGGCGTGTTCCCGAACTTCGACGCCCCGTTGTTTTCCCAGCGCGGCGGCGCTGTGCCCGCCGGTTTCGCGCTGGCCCTCTCGCTGGCAGCCAATGCGGCGGGCGGGCAGATCTACTATACCCTTGATGGTTCCGACCCGGCCGGCGACACGGATCCGCCGGTCGGCATCGAGACCGTTTTCCTCGATCAGGGTGCCGCCGCCCGCGCGCTCATTCCGTCGGTCGCCAATGGCGGCTCCGCGCTGGGCATTGCCTGGAAGGGAGGTGCCGAACCCTTCACTGATTCGGCCTGGCTGGCCGGCTCGAGCGGACTCGGCTACGACACTGCCCCCGACTACGACCCGTTCATCGGCCTCGACCTCCAGGCGATGGAAAACCAGAACGCCTCCGCCTTCGCGCGGATCGCCTTCACACTGACCCAGGGGCAGCTCGACGCAATCGACGGCCTGCGGCTGGACATGAAGGCCGAGGACGGCTTCATCGCCTACCTCAACGGCGTCGAGGTCGCCTCGCTCCTGAAGCCGGCCTCGCCAAACTGGAATTCGACGGCCACCGGATTCACCGGCGACGCCCTCGCGCTGCAGTTCCAGCCGCACGACCTCGGCGCGCACGTTGGCGCGCTGCGCGTGGGGACGAACATCCTGGCCTTCCACATCCTCAACCAGACGACGGGCAGCAGTGACCTGCTCTGCCTGCCGCGGCTGGTGGGGATCGACTACCCCGACGGCGGCCCGGCCACCAGCGGGCTGCTTTACAGTGCCCCGGTCGCGCTGGCGGAATCCGGCCTGGTGCGCGCGCGGGTGCGGCTCGGCGGCCAGTGGTCGGCGCTCGACGAGGCGTTCTTCTACGTCGATGCGGTTCCGCCCGTGCCGGGCGAGCTGGCCCTCACCGAAATCCATTTCCATCCGCACGGGAGCGACAACACCGAGTTCGTCGAGCTGCGCACCCTCGGGGTGCGGAACCTGATTCTCGACGGCCTGCGCTTCGCCGACGGCATCGGCTTCACGTTTCCTCCCGGCACCGTGCTTGCTCCGGGCCGCCACGTGGTGGTTGCCGCGGACCCGGCCGCCTTCGCCTCGCGCTACTCCGACCCCGGCTCTCCCTGGCGGGCTCCAGGCCTGAAGTTGGCGGGTGCCTATACCGGCTCGCTCGGCAACGAGGGCGAGAACCTCGTTCTCCTGGACGCGCAGGGCAACCCGCTCCTCGCGTTCGCCTTCGGCGACGGCGGCGCCTGGCCGGGACGCGCGGATGGCGCGGGCAGCTCGGCCGAACTCGCCGACCCGGCGTCCGCGCCGACGACCCAGCCCGCCCTCGACGCCTACCTCGCCGATGGCGCGCGCTGGCGCGCGTCGGGCGAATTCCATGGGTCGCCCGGCCGCGAGGGCAGCGGGCCCGACAACCGCGTGGTCATCAACGAGGTCCTCGCGCGTCCCGTCGCTCCCGCTTCCGCCCGCATCGAACTGTCCAACCGGAGCGGCGCGCCCGTGGATGCGGGCGGTTGGTTCGTCTCCGACGGCGCGGATGGCGAGTACCGGAAATTCGCCCTCGCGCCCGGCACAACGCTTGCCGTCGGCGGGTTCCTCACCCTCGACGACGGCGATTTCAACGCGGGGGGCAACCTCATCGATTTTGCGCTCGATCCCGAGCGGGGAGGTGATCTCTACCTTCTGGAAGCCGACGCTTCCAGGGCGTTGCTGCGCTTTGTCGACCGTGTCGCATACGACGCGGCGGCTCCCGGCGAATCCTCCGGGCGCTGGCCCGACGGCACCGGCAGCCTCTATCCTCTGACTGGGCCGACGTTCGGGGCTCCGAACAACGGCGGCGACACGACGGTGCGGGTCGGGCCGGTCGTCGTCAGCGAGATCATGTACAACCCCGCCGTCGATCCCGATGCGGGACTTGAATTCATCGAGGTCCACAATGCCGGATCAGCGACGGTGGATCTCGCCCACTGGCGGCTGCGCGGCGAGGCCGACTACGATTTCGGGGCCGGAAACCTCGCGCCGGGAAGCGTCCTCGTGCTCGTCGGCTTCGATCCCTCGACCGATTTGGCGGCCCGCGACGCGTTTCTCGCCGCCTATCCGACGGCATCGGCGCCCGTCCTGCGCGGACCCTGGTCGGCGGGCTCGGCGAGCCTGCTCGACAATGGAGGCGCGACCGTGCGCCTGCTCCGGCCCGGCGCGCTGGTCACCCCGGTTGAGGCCGCCGCCTTCTACCCCGCGCTCTTCGAGGACGCGGTCGACTACGACGACGCCCCGCCCTGGCCGACGACCCCCGACGGCACCGGGCCGTCGCTCGCGCGCGTCCGCGGCGACGTCTACGGCGACGACCCGGGGAACTGGACCGCCGCCGCCGCCACCCCGGGCAGCCACGCCACCGGCGTAACGACGTTCGAGGACTGGGCCACCTCGAACGCACTGGGCTCCGGTCCGAAGGCGGAGCGGCTCGGCGACTTCGATGACGACGGGACACGCAACCTCCTCGAGTTCGCCCTCGCCTCCGACCCGGCAGCCGCGGATCCGGAGTCGCTTCCGCACGCGGCCATCCGGCCGGTCGAGGTGCTCGCCGAAACCTCCGACTTCTTAACCCTGACCTACCGTCGCCGACGCGACGCCCCGACCCTTACCTACCGGGTCGAGGTCAGCGGCAACGCGGTCGATTGGTCACCCGCCACCGCCACCGTCGGCCCGCCCGTCGACAACGGCGACGGCACGGATTCGATAACCGTGCGCGACACCCAGCCGGTCGGCGAGGCCCCGCCGCGCTTCATGCGGCTTTCGGTCTCGGGCTGAGTCGCGCCCGGCCTCGCGGCGGGAGGTCGCCGTAACCCCCTCCAACCCCGGCCCGCCGACGGCGGGCTCGGTTTTTTCCCGAACGGCCGGTGGCGTCAGCACGAGGGGCCCGGGCTCGACCCGGTTTCCCCTCAGCGCGAAAAGCCCGAGGCCCAGCGTCGCCGCGACGCCCAGGGTGCCGTTCCGCACCGAGCGCCGGTGGCGTTCGGCCCGCGCCACGCGCAGGACGTCATTCTCGCTCGGCGCGTGCTTGGCGGTTTCGGCGGTCAGACCCCTTCCCATCCCCCTCACATGACCCATGCATCCCTTCCCAGCGCCGGCCCTCAGAAGCAAATTCCTCAGCCCCCCACTCCCGACCGGGGCCTGGGAAAGACATCGAGGAATCCGTCCCCGGCGGGGAGCCAGAGCCGATCATGTTTCGGCGAAGACGATGCCCTACTCTTGAACTACGCATGGATGGTGGCAAATACGGATCGCCACAGTATCAGGTGCGTCAATGAGTGACCTGCCTCATGGCGTCAATCAGACCCTCGATATCGCCTCCCCGAATATCCATCAGTAGCGGGTGGGTGGCCAGTCCGCATCCACCGCTCGCGCGGGAGCGCCTATAATCCACCCCACGACGCTGACCAGCACCTTGGTCATACACGATGAGCAGAACGCCTCGACACGCACGCCCAGCTCGAGGCCCTGGCCTGATTGGCTGGAGTTTTCGCTATCCACCCCCAGGACGCACAGGATGCTCTACGCCGACCGGCAGGACGACGAGGAGGACGGCACCGAAGCCGGCTCGAACGCGCAAAGGGCGCCATGAGCAAGCATGGAACTTGATACTGGCGGAGTGTAACGACGGCGGGCAATGGCAGACCCTGGGTGAGCCACTGCTCAACGTCGATTTGAACGACCAGGGGCTTGCCTACGATTACGCGATGAAGAATTACCGCTCATGGAACGCTCAGTTTCCGTGGCAGGACGACCCTGCGGTCGCACAAGCCGGTCGGGGAGCCGCCGACAGAGCGATTGCCAGTCGGGGAGGAACCGAAAGCGGGACCGGCGCCCGCGCAGTCAGGTAGGCCACGGAAGCGGGAAGACGAGGAGGAGCAGGTTCACGACGCCGAGGATGCTGATGTGGAGCACCCTGGCGACCATGACGAGGAGGCTGCCCAGCTGATGCTGGCGCTTGGGTGAGTATTCGAGCGGTGCCAATGCCGGATAGCCGCCCCCGCTGCGCTGCGCGGGATGCTAACCCGTCTTGTGAGGCCGCTTCATGGTGTTTCCCATCGCCATACTAATCCGTCGTTTGGATCAACAACCGCCCCAACTCGTCGAAAACCACATTTGGTCAAGACTCGCGTCGAGGCATTCGTCTCGTTGAATGTGTGCGCTCGGACAACGCGAACCTGCTCGTGACTAAAGGCGTAGCTCACCAGCGCGGCGGCTGCTTCGGTCGCGTAACCCTTGCCCTGATGCTC
>JBJXFS010000366.1:0-13610 GCA_046155625.1 Verrucomicrobiales bacterium
GGGCGTTGTTGTTCTCGCCGTCGCGGCCCTGACCTTGCATGACGGCGCGTTTGGCGGCGAGCAGGCGGAAGTCGCCGTGATTGGGGACGAGCGATTGGACGATGTCATAGCCGGGGTGGATCAGGCCTTTTTCGCCGTAGAGTTGGCCGTCACGCTCGCGGGCGCGCTGGATGCGCGTTGTTTTGCCGGCGGCCGGCCCTCCGGTGGCGGCGGGGAGCGTGTACGGGATGGGATTGGGGTCGTTGAAGGGCAGGGCGAACGAGACACCGGTGATTTCCGGGAAGGCCAGGGGGAAGAACTGGATGAGGTTGTTGACGTCCGGGCCCGCGCCGACGTGCACATCTGCGGTATTGGTGTCGTACACGATGAGCCGGATGTGGGTTTGGGATGGATTGTTCGGCGTGCCTGAGAAGTTAAAGAGCGGTGGTTGTTCGCCCGGAGGAATGGAGAACAAGAGCGGTTTGAAGGCGATGAGGCGAGAGGTGAAACGCGTGCCCAGCGTTCCGCCCCATCCGACCCAGTTCGCAGGGGCAGCCGTTTGGTCGGCCATGGCAATCGATCGATCGGGTTGGTTCGACGGGAAGGCGAGGCGTTTGCCGCTCAGCGTCATGTCGCCCACCGAATATTCCTGGGCGGTGCCGTTGGCATTGGTGTTGGGGCGGCGCTCCGATTGTTTGGATCCCCCGTCGTAGCCCGCCAGGGCGAAGGTCGAACGAGGCCGATACTCGCCCCATCCTTGACCGGTGGAAAACCCTTCCACAAGCAGGGCCACTTCGATTTCGTAATGGTCAAATCCCGATCCCAACGCCGCGGCCTGCTGCTGGTTGTCGCCAAAAAAAGCGCCGGCGGGCAGGTTGGTGCCCGATGGGATTTTGTTGCGCAGACCGACGGCCAGGGCCACTTCGCTGACCGTGAGGAAACGGCCGACACCCTTGGGCAGCGGACGCGTGGAAAACGACCATGTCGCGGCATGCGCGCTGGAGCCGCCGCACATGCAGATCGGGGTGACTTGACCCCAGACGCCGGAGCCGACGTACCAATTGCTCGGGTTGACATTGCCGTCCGTCAGATTGGTATTACGGACATAATCGATCATCAGTGCCGCGATGGCATTGACGTCGTCGAGCAGACCGCCGCCGTATTTGTTCCCGAAACTGCGGAACGTGCCCAGGGTATTGTCGGTCGTCACGGTGAATCCGGGGATGGGCTCGACCATCAGGTTGGACATGTACCGCCAGAGCGTGTTATTGCGGCCTTCGAAATTGCCATAAAACTCGTTGTGCCGGCTGCCGACGTCTTCCCGTTGGAAATAGTAGGGCCGGACTTGGCGGCCGAGCTTCAGATGGGTATTAAACCCGATGAGCACGTCGTACACACTGTAGCGCGACGACGCGGTGATCAGCACGCGGTCGGTAGTGTTTTGCAATTCCGTGGCCACGCCGTTGCCGCCTCCGGCCAAGGGCCAGAGCGACATGCGCGGAGTGCCGCCGATGGTGATTTCGGGAGCGGAACTGCGGGTGGTCAGGAAGAAGCGTCCTTGCTGAATGCGGTCGACCGGAAGGGTGATGTCGGAGGCATTGCCAACGGGAGCGCGCTCGCGCACTTCGACGTCGGTCGGGCGGCCGCTTATTTTGGAGTCCGAGGTGGCCGCGATGACATAGTCGTCGTAGGAGCTGTACAAGTGCTTGGGATTGGGCACTCCCTTGAGGGTGCGGACTTGATTTGGAGTGTTGGGCAGGTTTTGCGCCAAGCCGGCCGGCCGCTGGCGGCCGCCGAACGAGCTCGACACTTCGGATGTATTGTGTTTCTCCCCAAAGATATAGGGCGACATCCGCCAGATCGACTGGATCTCTTCCTCCTCCATGTCCTCCATGTTGATGCCGCTGCCGCGTGGGGGTAGGGGCGACTTCGAATTGGCCGCAAGGAACCGCTTGTTGGGGAAGAGGACGGTGCTCAGGCTGACCATGGCCGGGTGCCCGGGATACCGCTGGAATTCACCATTCATCGGCTGGCTGGCTCCCATCCAGCGGTCCTCCTCCGTGCTCACGCGCGGCGTGTCCCAATGCACGCCTTCGGAGGCCGTATTCAGGTTGATTTTGCACGTTTCGTCATCGGACCAGAACCCGATGCGGCCGACGATGGGGTTTTCTTTGCTCGGAGGCGACGCGTCCTCGGCGCCGTCGAATTCGCCGCCGTTGTTGAGCACGCCAGCGGAGCCGTCCGCCAGCAAATAAATCCACCGCACCGGCATGGGAAGGCGCTGGGAATTGGAGCGCCCGCCACTGGGCGTCACGATCCCATTGACCGCACGTCGGCTGTATTCAAATCCCTCGACTGAGTCCTTCTTGTTGGCGCGCATGGCCCGCGGATCGACGATTGGGAAGACGACCAAGGCCTGGTCGAGATTGTTCGGTTCAGTCGGGCTGGGCGTGATCGATGGCGCGTTCATATCGACCCAGTGATTGGGCAGCGCATCCCAATCATTGCGCAGATCCTGCGAAGCCATCTGCGCCATCGACTCCGCCTGCATGGTTCGCGCCGAGTAAAGCTTGATAATGCTCCGCAGCGCGCCGTCGTTGCGGTAGACGCGGATGCCGCCCGGCTGGCTCGACCAGGCGAGGAACCCACCGTCGGTATTGACTTGGGTGGTGGCTTCCCGGATCTGGGAGATCGCCATGTTCACCGCGGCGTCCGCCAAAGCGCGGGCCTTCAGGTTTTCCGAGTCCTTGATCGCGGTGGTCAGCTCATTGCGCGACATCGTGAAAAACGACGTGATGAGCACCGTCATCAAAAGCACGATGGCCAGTACAGTAATCAAGGCCACACCCTTTTCCTGAGAACCGAGGTGCTTTTTGGCGGGACCGCTGCCGCGGGGTACGTACAGTTTCATGGAAATCCGAGTGTTAAGGGGTGATGAGGGCGGAAAAACTGCTTATGTAAGTACAAAGTACACCCTCAGTGCTACATTGGCAATACATTTTTCGGCAGTGCGACGGTGATTTCAGTAGCCATTTAACGCCAACGTTCTCGCCTTGGGTCGGTAGCGACGATTCGAAGATTCTTAGTCTGGCTCGAAGGTCGACTCAACGTTAAAAGCCTATTGGGCCCATCGGTGAACACAGATACGGGCGAAAGATGCGAAGAACGACTGAATCATCCTCATGAACGGGAAGCGTTGGGTTGGTGTCCCGCCTTTCAGGCGGGCGCGAAGCGAAGTGCGGAATGCTGTTGGCTACGCTTTTTTCGCGAATCCCTAAGATAAACGCTTGTTTGGAGGTCGATTGGAAAGCAGAAAAACAATATGATGATTTCGTCTTGCTCTTTTGCTGGACGGCCGCCACCTAACGCACGCCTGCCATGTCGCGAACGTACACGCTGAGTTCGGTGCCCGGGGCGCACGGCCGCTCGACGGACGTGCCGGGTGACGGTGGAGTGGAGGTCGATTTCAGGGCGGAGTTGAACCCTCAGCAGTATGAGGCGGTGACGTCGGCGGCCGGGCAGGCGCTGGTCATTGCCGGGGCCGGGTCGGGGAAGACGCGCACCCTGACTTACCGGGTCGCGTATCTCTTGGCCAATGCCATTGCTCCGGAGAATATTTTGCTGCTCACGTTCACCAACAAGGCGGCCCGCGAGATGATCGAACGGGTGAATGCGCTCGTCCCGGGCCAATCCCATGGCTTGTGGAGCGGCACGTTCCACTCGATCGGGAACCGGCTGCTCCGCCAGCATGCCGACCGTCTGGGGTTCACCCGGCAATTTTCAATCCTCGATGCGGATGATGCGCGGCAGTTGTTGACGGCGGTGATCGATCAAAGCGGGGTGGCGGGCGGCGGGGCGATGTCGGGTGGCGCGGCGGCCGGCGAGTCGTCGAAGCGCGCCAAGCGCGGACGCGCGCGGCCTGAGGACGGCGGATTTCCGAAAGCGCAGGCGCTGGGTGGCCTGCTCAGTCTGGCCATCAACACGTGTCAACCCATTGAGGACGTGATCCTGCGGCGCTTCGGGTACTTCGAAGACTTGACGGATAAAATCAAGCGCGTGGCCCAGATCTACGCGCGGCGGAAACTCGAGGCCAACAGCATGGACTTCGACGACTTGCTGGCGTTGACGGTGCGGCTGCTGCGCGATCACGAGGCCATCCGCCGCCATTACCAGCGGCAGTTCCAGTTTATCCTGGTCGATGAGTACCAGGACACCAACGCGCTGCAGTCGGAAATGATCGACCTTCTGGCGGGCGAGAATGGCAATGGGATGGTGGTGGGCGACGACGCCCAGTCGATCTATTCGTGGCGCGGGGCGAATTTCGAGAACATCCTGAAATTTCCCGACCGCTACCCTGGGGCGCAGGTTCACAAGATCGAGACGAACTACCGGAGCGTGCCGGAGGTGCTTGCGCTGGCCAACGAATCGATCGCCGCGAACCGCCGCCAGTTCCCGAAAAACCTGGTGGCGGCGCGTCCTTCGCGGGGGATAAAGCCGGCGCTGGTTCGCGTGGCCACGCCGACCATCCAGGCCGCCTTCGTGAGCCAACGGCTGCGCGATTTGAACGAGAACGAGGGCATCGACTGGAAGGACATGGCGGTGCTGTATCGGGCGCACTTTCAGTCGATGGACGTCCAGATGCAGCTGACGCACGACCGCATCCCGTTCACCATCACGAGCGGGCTTCGGTTTTTCGAGCAAGCGCACGTCAAGGATGTGGTGGCGTTTCTTAAATGGGTCGCGAACCCGCGCGACGAAGTGAGCTTCGACCGCGCCGTGCGTCTGCTCCCGGGCGTTGGTCCCGGTGCTGCCGCCAAGTTGTGGCTGGGCTGGTCGCAGACGCCGGCCGCCGGCGCCGATCGTCCGCCTCCGGCCTACTCGCCGGTGTTGGCCTCCCTGAAAGTGCCGTCGCGAGCGCAGGACGCCTGGACCGAGATCGGGCACGTGCTCGATGAATTCCCCGACCCCGAGAGCGCGTCGGGGTTTCACCCGCCGAGCGCCCTGCTGACCAGTGTGATCGAGGGGTTTTACGACGACTATTTGAATCGCAGCTTCGACAACCCGCGCGAGCGCCGCCAGGACCTCGAGCAACTCACCATTTTCGCCGAGCGCTACGATGATGTGGCCACCATGCTCGCCGAGCTGGCGCTGCTCACCAATGCCGATGACGCCACGCCACGCGAGGCGGGCGGGGGCCGGAGATCCGCCAGCCAGGAAACGAACACGGTCACCCTCACCAGCATCCATCAGGCCAAGGGGCTGGAGTGGAAGGTCGTCTTCCTGGTCTGGCTGACCGATGGGATGTTTCCCAACTCGCGCGTGATCGAGGAAAGCGGCCCCGAGGGACTGGAGGAGGAACGCCGCTTGTTTTACGTCGGCGTCACGCGCGCCATGGACCAGCTCTATCTCTGCTATCCGGAATTCTGGCCCAAAGCGTACTCCGGCGACGCCTTTCAAATCCCCAGCCAGTTTCTTGGCGACTTCGACCCGGCCCGCATCGAGGAATGGAATATCCGGGAGTTTTGAGGGGCGCGGACGAGGCTCCCTTGGCCATTGACTCGAAATTCCGATGGGGGCTAGGGTCGTAAATGCCGACGACCCCCGATAGCAAGCCCGACGAGGCCATTCGACCTGCCCCCACTGAATTGGGTGCCACTATCCGGCAATTGGGCCCCGGGCTGATCATCAGCGCCGTAATCGTTGGATCGGGCGAGTTGATCGTGACTCCGAAGCTGGGCGCGGCGGTTGGGTTTCAATTGCTCTGGTTCATCATCCTCGGGTGCTTCATCAAGGTTTTTGTGCAGATTGAGTTGGCCCGGTTCGCGATCACCCACCGACTGACCTCGCTGGAAGCGCTGAACAGCGTGCCGGGTCCGCGATGGGTCGTGTCGTGGCTCGTTTGGCTCTGGCTGCTCATGTATGTGGCACTGGTGTTTCAAGTGGCCGGCATGGTGGGGGGGCTGGCCAGTGTCTTTCAATTGGCGGGATTGGCTCTGCCGAACTGGCTGCTCACGGTGGTGGTGGCGGCCTCCTGCGCCGTGCTGCTGGTCATGGGGCGGTACGCACTGGTGGAGAAGGTTTCGATTCTCTTGGTGGCCTTGTTCGTCGTAGCCATGCTGGTGGCGGTCGGCACCCTGCAGACGACGTCTTACGCCATTTCCTGGAGCCAGCTGGGTGAGGGGCTGACGTTTCGAATGCCGGAGAAGTTCACGATTGCCTTTGCGACGTTCGGGATCATCGGCGTGGGGGCCTCGGAGCTGATTTATTACCCCTATTGGTGCCTGGAAAAAGGATACGGCCGAAGCATTGGAGAAAACGACCACAGTGCCGCCTGGGTGGACCGGGCGCGCGGGTGGCTGCGGATTCTGCGGATCGATGCCTGGTTCTCGTTCGCCATCTACACCACTACGACGCTCGCATTTTACCTGCTGGGCGCCGCCATCCTTCACGCCAAGGGACTCGAGGTCGAGGGCCGCCACATGATCAACACGCTGTCCCACATGTTTCGCGAGACGCTCGGCCAATGGAGTTTCTGGCTCTTCCTGGTCGGGTCGTTTGCCGTGCTGTATTCGACCGTTTTTGGGGCGACCGCGTCCAACGCCCGGCTTTTTGCCGACGCGCTCTCGGTCTACGGGCTGCGGCGCTACCGGTCGCCGGAGGAACGGATGCGGTGGGTCAAGATCGGGTGTGTGGCGCTTCCGGTGGCCTTCGCCACGGTATATCTGGTGTTCGGCGATCCGGTGTCGCTGGTCTTTGTGGGTGCGCTCGCCCAGGGCCTGATGCTCCCGTTTCTCGGAATGGCCGCGCTCTATTTCCACTACCGCCGAACCGACCCCGCACTGAAATCCCGACGCGCCGGAGTCGTGTGCCTATGGGTTGCCGTCATCTGCATGGTCATCGCCGGGGGGTACAAGGTGATTGAAGAAATATCGAAGTTGCTGAAGTAGAGGCCAATTGAACAACGGCGGATCGCACTGCGGGTCCGGGCCAATTCTGTTGCCAGACGTGGCGCTTTGCGGAAGGTCGACCGCATGCGTCCATCGTCACTTCTCCTCTGCCTGTCCCTCGCCACCCCCAGCGCCCACGCCGAATGGAACCAGTGGCGCGGTGCGCGTCGCGACGGGGTTTCGCCGGAGAAGGGGCTTCTGCAGACGTGGCCCAAGGAAGGCCCGAAACTTGCCTGGCAGATCAAGGGGCTGGGGCGCGGCATGGCGTCGACCGCCCACGCGGACGGCAAGATTTTCACGATGGGCGAACGCCAGGGAGCTCAGCAGGTCATCGCCTTCGACGCCGCGACTCAGAAAGAGTTGTGGGCCACCATGGTCAGCCAGAGTGGCGGCGAACCCCGCTGCACGCCGACCATCGCCGGCGGATTGGTGTACGCCTTGTCCGATGACGGCGAACTGCTCTGCTGCGCCGCGGCCGACGGAAAAGAAATCTGGCGCAAAAGCTACAAGACCGATTTTGGCGATCCCCCGAAGCCGGGATGGCAATTCAGCGAGTCGCCGCTGGTCGATGACGGCAAGGTGATCGTCACGCCGGGTCATCCGGACCACTTTATGGTCGCACTTGACGCCAAAACGGGCGCCCGCGTGTGGGCGCTCAAGGCGACGTTGGAGGGCGACGGCCATGAAGGCGCTGGCTATACCGGTGCCGTGGTCAGCCAGGGCGGCGGAGTCAAGCAGTTCGTCACCATGGTCGGCAAGGGCGCCATCGGCGTGCGCGCGGCCGATGGCACTCTGCTCTGGCACTACAACCCAGTGGCCAATGGCACTGCCGTCATCCCCACGCCGCTCGTGTGGGACGATTATGTCTTTGTTTCCAGCGGGTACCAAACCGGAGCCGCTCTGCTGAAACTGGTCAAGGACGGTCGCGGCGTGAAAGCCGTCGAACAATATTTTCTCAAGCACAACGAGTTTCAAAATCACCATGGCGGCATGGTGCGCCTCGGCGACCACATCTACGCCGGCACTGGCCACAACAACGGCTTTCCCATCTGCCTCGAATGGAAGACCGGCAAGGTCGTCTGGAACAAGGATCGAGGTCCGGGACGGGAAAGTGCCGCGGTGATCTCCGGCGACGGACAACTTTATTTCCGCTACCAGGATGCCACCATGGCCCTCATCGCCGCCAGCCCCGCCGGCTACCGTGAGAACGGGGTCTTCAAATTGCCCTTCAACGATGGCCCTTCATGGCCGCATCCCGCGCTGGACAAGGGCAGGCTCTACTTGCGCTCCCAGGACGTGCTCATGTGCTTCGAGGTGAAGTGAGCTGAGGAGGCCGACGAGAGCCAGACGGAAAAGTGTATTACGAGTCGGAAATAGGTTCATAATTCTCCCTCACCGAAACAGTCTGAAGTACTCGGCCGGACCCGCCATGGGGACGACGATGCCCGAGGTGGCGCCGGGCACGATGGTCCATGAGCCCGTCGCCATCGAAAGACTGCGCTCAAGAGTGCCGTCGGGATCGCTCCAGGTGATGGTGAATCCGCCGCCTTCGGCGGGCGTAATCGCCAGTCCGCTCGGCGGCACATCGGGGACGAATTCGAATGTCCCAGCGGCGTACCGATTGGCCGGGCCACCGTCGTTGGTGAGCGGGAAGGCGGAGCCATCAGGGTTGAAGGCCGATGTGCCGACGAACCGCAAGCAGCCGCCACCGAAGGTGGTCAACCCGAGGTCGACGCTGCCGGCGTTGCCATTCATTTCATCGGCGCCGTAGCCGCTGGCGACCATCGTTCCCTGGAAGCCCGCCGGCAGTGCCAATGGAGTCGTCAAGTTTTTGAACCGACTGCCCGCGATCAACTCGCCGTCGTCGCCCGGAGCGAAAGGCAACTCAGCGACGACCTGCATGGTCTGGCGATTATAGAGTCGCGCCGAAATCGGGAGGAAGAGGCCATCGCCACCACTGTCGAAGACGCCGAGCCGCGTCACGAAGAGGGGTCGTTCCACCTCGAAGTGCATGCCGAGGGCGCCGCCGAATGCCTGGTTCCCCAAAGTGGCTTCGGGCACGAGGTAGGCAATACCCCCGGAGCGCGGGTTGGGAGTGGTGGTGACCATTTCGGAATCCGGTCCGATTTGGTCGCCGGCTCCAACGGCGCGCACTCGGTAATAGACCGGCACGTCGTTGACCAGGCCCGCGTCGCGATACGTGAGGGCGGTGGTTTCGCCGATCTGGGTGAATGGCCCCGCCTCCGCGTTGGCGCGAAAGACTTGATAGCGCGCCGCCGGCAGGGGCAAAGTGACCGCATCCCAAACCAGCGTGGCGGCCCGATTCTCGGTTGCCCAACGCAGCCGGACGACCGGTTTTCCAGGGGCCAGAGGGGGCGTGGATTCATAAATGAAAGTGCCTGCCCCGTAGCGGGCGGCGGGTCCACCGTCGACCGTTTCGGGGAAGGCGCCCGCCGTTCCGAAACGGGAGGTGCCGACGAAGGCGAGCGAACCCGCGCCATCGCGCGTCGTCCACGGGGTGGGGGCTCCACGGTTTCCATTGCGTTCCATGTCGCCATAACCGTCCGCCTGAATGGTGCCGCGAAATCCCAACTCAATGGTAATTGGCGCCGGAAGCGGCAGGAACCGCATGCCGCCCACGGGTTGGCCGTCTTCCCGCTCCGGAGTGCCCGGGTCGTCGGGGTTGAAGAAGAGCTCCGCCATGACCTCCAGGGTGTCGCGGTCGTAGATGCGAACCGTGATCGGCAGAAACAACCCATCCGAGTTGTCGTCAAAGCACCCGAGTTGATGGACGATAATCGGGTTGGTCACTTCGAAATCCATACCCAGGCTGCCACCGAAATTCTGATTTCCCGCCAATCCCCATGGTGTGTCGTAAGCGACCAGTCGATTGGCACCGAGGTCGACCGGGCGCGCGCAGGTGGTCGATTCCGGACCGAGTTGGCCGGCGGCACCGACCCCGCGCACGCGGTAGCAATACAGTGTGCCGTTGGTCAGAGCGGAGTCGGTGAAGGTTGTCTCCGCGACGTCGGCAATCTGAAGGAAGTTGCCGTCCGGCCCCTCGGCTCGTGAAATGTGATAGCGGGCGGCTGGCAGGGGGGCCGTGACGGCCGGCCAACTCAAGGTCACGACGGCATTCCCGGGGACTGCCGTGATGACCACCGGACCGGGAACCACCGGTGCAGTCGTCTGAAATTCGAAGGTGCCGGCCCCGTACCGTGCGGCAGGTCCGCCGTCGGCTGTCTCGGGATAGGCGCCGAAGGAGACGGGAAAATTGTACCGGCTGGTCCCGACGAAGCGGATCGATAAGTTACCGGTGTCCAGCGTCCACGGCAGCGGTTCGCCACGATTTCCATTGCGTTCGCCGGGACCGTAGCCTTCGGCCACGATCGTTCCGAGGAACCCGATGGGCAGGGTGAGCGGCGCCGCGAGCGGGCGGAACCGGCTCCCGCCCACCAATTCACCGTCCTCCCGTTGCGGGGTGCCGGGGTCGTCGGCGGGAAACTCCAGCTCGGCCACGACCTCCAGCGTCTCGCGATTGAACAGACGCACCCAAATCGGCAGCGTCAGGCCATCCGACAGGTCGTCAAAGCAGCCGAGTCGCGTCACGACAATCGGGAGGTCCACATCGAACTCCATGCCGAGCGCGCCGTTAAAATCCTGATTGCCGGCCAAGCCTGCAGGGATGACGTAGGCGACATGCGTCGATTGCGCGCCGGATGGCGCCGCAGTAACCAGGCCCAGAAGGCCGATGAGAGGAAGTAGCGATTTCATGTTTGTAGGATGTGGAGAGATGGCAGCCCGGGCCGCCGACCATTCATCTCGGGTTTCGAGCGTCGGCCGAGTTTTGCAGGCTGCGGCCAGTTTTAAGTTCCCCGTGCCCTGGCGTCACGATATTTTTCGTTCCCATTGGCACCGACAAGAACACTTCAGCCGCATCGCTCGCTGGCGCCTCGGCGATCGTGGTGCCGTCTGGACCGATGACCATGGATCCGCCGATACACCGCCAGCCGCGCCACTCGCCCTCGATCACCGGACCGACATTGCTGCAGCCCGCGATCGTCAGGCCAAATTCCCGGCAAACCGGCCCGTAGCTGTCGCGCCACAGTTGCCCGTATGGCTCGGCGGACAAATCGCGCTCGGGCGGCACGGCCCAGGCGCACGGCGAGAGAATATACCGAGCGCCCATGTGCCCGAGGGTTCGGGAAACGACCAGGCCCTCGATGAATCCATCGGCGCAGATCATCAGACCGACTTTCCCCCACAGTGTCTCGGTCACGCCGAGTCGATCGCCACACGCATACAACGATCGGGCGAAAGCGAGCTCGTTCAGCTTGCGATGATGGAGGAGGATTTCGCCGTCCGGGGAAATGAGCACCGCGGCATTGAACAGCTGCCCGCCACGGCGCTCGATCAATCCCGCGCATACGAAAACTTGTTGATCGCGCGCGGCTTGCCGCAGGAACTCGCACGCCTCCCCGCCTGGAATCGGCCCGGCCCATTCCAGCGCCGATGGATGCGTCCAACCGCAATCGAGCGCCTCCGGCAGCAAGACGATGTCGGTTCCCGCCGCCGCGCCCGCCGCGATCGCCTGGGATGCGCGAGCCAAATTCGCCCGTGGATCCGCCGGCTGGACCCGGATTTGCGCCAGCGTCAGGTTCACGGGGTGGGGGGACGCCAGTCCTCAATCTCAGTCGGCGCCTTGATCACGTTGGCCTCCAAAGTCACTGAACCGGCCTGGGCAGATGGAGCCTCACCCGCAGTCAAAACAAGCAGGGCAATACCCCGAAGCAGGGAAGGGCCGAGCGGAACTTCATTTAGAAAATGCATGATGATGAGAGGGCGGGCGGCCACCGTGCCGATCCGCAATTTCACGGCTCGCCAGGGGCGGTGCTGCGTTTGTAGACCAAGGCGTTGATCCAAGGAATGACAAGCCCCGCCCCTCCAAGCACCAACAAGCCAGAGCCAAACCCCTTCAGAATCGCCGCCACTTCGAAATAGCTCTTCGAATCTCGGGAAATGAGCCCCAGCGTCTCCAGACCCTTGGATGGGCTGTCTGATGGCGCCAGCGGATAAATCGAAATTCCTGCCGCCATCAGCCCCGCCCCCACTGCCACCGCCAGCACGCTCAAAACCTGAACAAAGATTCTTCCCTTGGATGAGGTATTCATAGAATTCTGTAGCTCGATGGTTTGTTGCGGTTACAGGGGAGATTAAGATTAAGATCCACATTAAAGGGAAGCAGGATTTTTGCTTTGATCGGCTTTCCGACTGCCGACCGCCGACCGCCGACCGCCGTCCTCTGCCGATACGCATTATTTCCCGCGGACCTCAGAGGTGGCGAAATCGAGATACGCTTGCCAATCGGGGCGGGTGACATCGTGGGCGCCGGTGCGGAGGAGGTAGGCGAGGGGGCCGTTGATGAATTTATCGGGCGGTGGTGATTCGGTGACGGCGAGGCCGGTGGAGCCGAGGAGACGGTAGACGGGGTGGGCGCCGACCAAGCTCAGGAATTCGCCCTTGGGATCGGCCCAGCGGTCTTCGGTGGCGCTGGTGACGAGGACGGGGCGGGGGGCGATCAGGGCAACGAGTTCGTGCTGGTCGATCGGACAATCGCTTTCGCGGTTGTTCCATTTTTTGTATCCCGAGGTGAACCAGTGGGGAAACGATGTGTTGATGCGGGCGACGGTTTCGCCGAACGCGCGGCGGCTGAGCGCGGCCCCGCCGCAACCCGAATTGTTCGAGATGACGGCGGCGAATCGCTTGTCCTGGGCGCCGGCCCACAGGGCGGTTTTGCCGAGCCGTGAGTGGCCCATGACGATGACTTTTTTGCCATCGACGCCGGGCTCCTTCTCCAGGGCATCGAGCATGCGGCTCAGTCCCCAAGCCCAGGTGCCGATCGACCCCCACTCCCCGTCCTTTGGCGGTCCCGTGACGGCATGAACTCCGTTCTTGAAATCGTCGTGGAAATCGGGGTCGAGATCGCCGTAGTACGCCGTGGCTACCCCAAACCCGCGGTCGAGGGCCAGATCGTAGAGCCATCGGTCGGCCTGCACGCCGCGGGTTTTTTCTGATGGTCGGTTGTCGGTCACTCCGGCGCCGCGATTGTTCGGGAGCCAGCCAGATGGCAGAGGAATATCGGGTTCGGTGGTAGTGGCGTGATTACCTTCGAAGTTAAGGCCGAGAAAGACGGGGACGGGTTCCTTCGCGCCGGCGGGGAGGTAGACCAGCAAGCGCACCTTCGGGCCGTCGTCCCGGCCAAAAAGGTCGATCTCAATCTCCCGCCGGATCGCCTTGCCGCCGCGGGCGTCCGCTTTCTCAGTCACCGTGCGCCAGCGCATGCCCTCCGGCCGGCCAAGCGGAGTGCGGCCATACACCTCGGACTCGAAGAGCCGCATCAACTCCGGTCGTCTCTTCTCACGCCAAGCGGCTGCATCGGCGATCTCCGAGCCGTCGGTCGCGCGCAGCGGGTCGGGCAGGGTATACCGCGGCACTTTGGCCTCGTCGTAATTGGCTTCCTGAGCGGCTGCCATGGGTGGTGTGAGCGACAGCATGAGGAGCGGTGCGAAGCGCGCGAGGGTGGACGGGTGGGGGTGTTTCACGGGGTTTTTCTACACGATGGCCCACCCGCTGGCGAGAAGGATCGATGCGCCCCCCATCCCCTGGACCGCCCCCCCGACGAGT
>JBJXFS010000379.1:0-6315 GCA_046155625.1 Verrucomicrobiales bacterium
CGCTCGGATTGTCGGTGGTCTGATCGCCGATCACGCCCAGGCGGAAGCTGGCAGGCGCCATCAGGGTGATGGTGAAAAAATCCTGGACGTCGGGACCGCCGCCGCCGCCTCGCCAGAAATCTCCCGCGATGATATCCGGGACCGGCCCCTCGCCCGTCTGCGTCACGTCGTCGAACGACGACTGGTGAGGCTCATTCCCTGGGCCCTCGAAGTTAAGGCCATCGGCGAGCGCAAAAGTGGCATAGCCGGGCTGGAGGATGTTGAGGGGGTCATCTTGCCCACCGAAGGACGCGATCCTATAGCCGTCCGTGCCGTAGATGTTGTCGCCGTCCACATCGAGCGGCTTGACGGTACCACTGGTGCGCCAGTCGCCACCGGTTGAGGAATCGACGTCTACGGGAGTGATGGTGGCAGCGTGGGCGGTGGGGACTCCGGCCAGGAGGAAACCGGCCACAAAAAAGGAGGATGCGGTGCGTTTCATGTGTTTCAAGGAATGGGCGATTCGCGGGTTTGTGGCGAATCGGTTCAGGATACCGGAAAAGCGGGCTCCGGTAGACCGGAGCCCGATCAGTGATGGACGGTGTTCAAGGATTCGGGGATCTTCCGATTTTCCGGAGAACCGGAGAACCCGGAAAATCAACGGCGCCTGCGCAGGACCAACCCGAAACAGCCAACGATGCCGAGCAGCGAAACGCTGGGCTCGGGGATGGTATCGATGAAGAACCCTCCGAGCGCGTTGTCGGACCAACCCGTATTGTTTCGTCCCATGATCGTGAACACATCGCCGGCATTACCCGTGATGTCGAAGAGGTAATAATCAGGAATCGAATTCTTGGCCGGGCTCAACAACAGCCCCGAGTCCGCTCCCCCGGGGCCGACGACCTGCACGGCATCCGAGGACTCGTTGATCAAGCCGTTCGGATTGTTGGAGGTCTGATCGCCGATCACGCCCAGGCGGAAGCTGGCAGGCGCCGTCAGGGTGATAGTGAAAAAATCCTGGACGTTGGGACCGCCGCCGCCGCCTCGGTACCAATCTCCCGCGATGATATCCGGAACCGGCCCCACGCCGGTCTGCGTCACGTCGTCGAACGACGACTGGTGAGTCTCATTCCCTGGGCCCTCGAAGCCAGCAATTCCACTGGCGAGTGCATAGGTGGCATAGCCGGGCTGCTGGATGTTGAGGGGGTTATCTGCGCCAGCGAAGGACGCGATCCTATAGCCGTCCGTGCCGTAGATGTTGTCGCCGTTCACATCGTTCGGTTTGACGGTGCCACTGGTGCGCCAGTCACGACCGGTCGAGGAATCGACGCCTACCTGGACGATGCTGGCGGCATGGGTGGCCGTGAGACCCGCGATCGCAAGCAGTGAAGCGAGGAATGATATAGGCAGTTTCATCCTGGATTGGTTAGTTTCAGTTAGGGGTTTAGAGTTAGGGGTGATCCACATGAAGCGTCAGGGTGTCACAAGAGTCGGGGATTTTTTATCTCTCCGATCCACTGGGATGTCGAGAAAAAATCGGGCGGCGGGCGGAGAATGTTTATGGAAAAAGTATTAAATATGAATTTATCCGCCGAGGCGGTGAACGAGCACCCTGTCGGGGTCGACCCCTGCTCAATTCCTCCGATGGTCACTCGTCACCCCAAGGATTTACATTCCAGTAGGTTTAGGGGAGTTTTCACTCCAGGTTGTTTTTTCCCTGTCCGAATGGTTACAGAACAAGATACCTTGACCCATGATGTTTCCAGAATGGAACCCGGCTTCGCCTTTGTCGACAGGCTCTCCGCACCGGCGGGCGGAAGGACGCCTGCGCCCTCGATCCGGTAGCGGCACGCGCGGTGCTCTCGCCCTCCTGGCAGGTTGGCTCCTCTGCTCGTGTGACGGCCCGAAGAGCCCTGAGGCCGGAGCGGAGCCCCGGAGTATGGAGCCGACGCCGGCCCCGGCCGAGTCCGCCCTGGGGGAGTTGGCAGGACAGGACCCCGTCCGCACCTGGCAGAAGATCGACGATCCCGCCGCGGACGGCTGGGAGAGCGAGATCCTGGCCGAGCAAGCCAAGAAGCAACTCGGCAAACTCGGGGTCTTCATCCTGGGCGGTAAGGTCGCCACCGCCCAAGACCTCGCGCCCTTCCTCGCCCCCGGGTTTTCGGGATCGCAGCTCGTTCCTCCCGCTCCGCTGGTCGTGTTCAAAGACGCCGCCGTCCGGGTGGAGCGGGCTCCGGGAGAACCGGAAGGGCTGGAGGAAACCGCGGACTTTCCCGCGGCGGTCAAGGTGGCCGCACGTGAGTTCAACGAGGCGCAAGCGACCTATGCCGAGGTCAAGGTGGTGGAGATCGCGACCGCGGACGAGCCAGCGGAGGGCCTGCCGGCCTTCACGACCCGCCAGCTCGTTTCGTTTTCCGGGAAAACCGCGGAGGGAGTGGTGGAACATCACGCCACCTGGGTGACGCGTTGGTGCCAGCGCGCGAAGAGTGACGCTGACTCCCCTCCAAAGCTCAGCAGTCTCGAGGTCCACGACTTTGAACGCGCGGTGAACGAGCGTTCCTGGTTCGCGGATGGCACCGGCGCTGTCCTGGATGGAGACCCCGTTTACTCCGCACAGATCCTGCGCGGGATGAACCACTGGCTCGAGCGTATCCCCTATCGCGCCTCGCTGAATCTCATGGGCACTCCCGGCATCGCGCTCGGAGACGTCAACGATGACGGCCTGGACGACCTCTATCTCTGCCAGGAGCCCGGCCTGCCCAACCGCCTCTTTGTGCAGGAGCCCGACGGAAGGCTCAAAGACCAATCGGCGAAATGGGGCGTCGATTGGTTGCAGGATTCCCGCAGCGCCCTCCTCGTTGACCTGGACAATGACGGCAGGCAGGACCTGGCGGTGGCCATCTTTGGCGGGATCGTGGTGGCGCAGAATATGGGAAGCCGCTTCGAAATCCGCGCCGTGCTGCCCACCCGCGAATCCACCACTTCGCTCACCGCGGTGGATTATGATCGAGATAGCCGGCTCGATCTGTACGTCTGCGCCTACGACCGGGACCGCACGATCGACGCCGACGCGCCGACGCTCGGGCCGCTGGGTGGCCGCTTCGTGTTTCACGACGCGGTGGACGGGAGCCCGAACACGCTCTACCGAAACGAGATCTCAACCGGGTCCGACTGGCGGTTCACCGACACCACCACCGCGTCGGGACTCGACCAGGACAACACCCGCTGGAGCTTTTCGGCAGCGTGGGACGATGTGGACAACGATGGCGATCCCGATCTCTACGTCGCTAACGACTACGGCCGCAATTGTCTCTACCGCAACGAGGCCGGTCCCGAAGGCGCGGCGAGGTTCAACAACATCGCGGCTGCGGCCGGGGCCGAAGACCCCGCATCCGGAATGTCGGCGGCATGGGGTGATTACGACCGCGACGGCTGGACGGATCTTTACGTCGGAAACATGTTCTCCTCCGCGGGAAGCCGCATCACCCGCCAGGCGCAGTTCAAGCCCCACCTGGACTCCGGCCTCCGCCGCACCTTCCAGCACTTCGCCCGCGGGAACACCCTCCTGCGCAATCTCGCGCAGCCGGAGCAACCGGGATTCGAGGATACCAGCGTCGCCGCCGCGGTGACCATCGGGCGCTGGGCCTGGAGTTCAAACTTCGTCGACCTGAACAACGACGGCTGGGAGGACATTGTGGTCGCCAACGGGTATATCACGGGCGATGACGAAGGCGGCGACTTGTGAAGTTTCTTCTGGCGGCAGGTTCTGTCGCAGTCTGCTGATGGGGCCGCTCCGGACCGCGACGGTTCGCAAGTCGACGGCGCCGCGCGGGCGAGCCAGTCCGCCATGATGAACTCCGGACGCTCATTCAGCGGCCACGAAAGAAACTGCGCGTTCCTCAACACGGGAACTTTGGCGGAGGCGCGCGGCCGCTTCGCCAACGTGTCGGCGGTCAGCGGGCTCGATTTCGACGACGACGCCCGCGCCCTCGCCGCGATCGACTGGGACCATGACGGCGACCTCGACCTCTGGATTTCCAATCGCAACGCCCCGCGCCTCAGGTTTCTGCGAAACGACGCGCCGGCCGGAAAACACGGCTGGGTGGCGCTCCGCCTGGCCGGGAACGGAACGAGCTGCAATCGTGATGCGATCGGGGCGCGGGTCGAAGTGATCCTCGCCCCTTCGTCGTCTCACCGTTCGGTCAAGACCCTGCGCGCCGGAGAGGGATTTCTCTCGCAGACGACAAAGTGGCTGCACTTCGGACTGGGTGAGGCGGAGGGCATTGATAAGGTGTTGGTGCGCTGGCCGGACCGGGATTCACACGTCGAGGAGTTCACCGGACTGGAAACCGGGAGGCGCTACCTTCTCGCGCAGGGAACCGGTCGCGCCATGGAGGCGCCGAAACGAAGCGAGGTCATCACGTTCGAGTCTTCCCCTCCGCAGCTTTCTTCGGCGAGCCGCGTGGCCCGCGTTCCGCTCGTGACCCTTTTCCCGCGGGCGCGCCTGGAGATCAACGATTTCGCCGGCCAGCCCCTCGCCCCCGCAGCAGGCAAGCCGGTTCTGATCAACCTGTGGGCCAGTTGGTGCGCCCCCTGCCTGGCCGAACTGGCGGAGTTCAGCGAGCACGCGGAGGAAATCCGCCAGTCCGGCCTCGAGGTGATCGCGCTCTCCGTCGACGGGCACGGCGACGACACCCCGGCGCCAATGGATGCGGCCCGCAAGTCGCTCGAGAAGCTCGCCTGGCCCTTTTCCGCGGGAATGGCCACCCCGCAAACGGTCGCGGCCTTGCAGAGCCACCACGATGCGCTCATCGCCTTGAACCGTCCCCTCCCCGTGCCCGCCAGTTTCCTCTTCGACGCCCGGGGACGGCTCGCCGTGATCTACAAGGGCCCCACCGACGTGAAAACCGTCCTCGCCGACTTGACCCACGCGGAGGGACCCCGCGAAGAGCGCTGGGTGCGCGCCGCGCCGCTCCCCGGGAGGAGTATCGATCACCCTGCCGTTCGGAAAACCGCCGACCGGATCGAGTCGATCGTCCATTTCCGCAATGGACTGGCCCAGGAGCGTGCGAAGGAATTCGAGCCCGCCTCCTACCATTATACCGCCGCCCTCGCCCACCGGCCGGAATTTGCTGCGGCCCACCGGCGCCTCGGCAACCTGCTCCTCCGGCAGAAGGACTGGCCCTCCGCCGCCAAGCACTACGAGGGTGCCGTGGCCATCGATCCGGACGATCCCGCCACGCATTATGCCCTTGGCGATACCTACCGGAAAATGAATCAATTCAACTCCGCCGCCGCCCACTACCGCGAAGTGCTCCGCATCAATCCACGGCACCTCGATACCCGAATCAAGCTCGCCGATTCGTTGGCCGACGCAGGCCACCGCGACGAAGCGATCGCCACGGCCCAGGAAGCCCTCGACCTGGCCCGCGCCGAGAACAACGAACCCTTGATCGCCCCCCTCGAAGCCCGCCTGCAAAGCTACCAGCAGCCGTAGTTCGCCTCGTAAGACGAATGACTCCGGGATTTGTGCGCTTATTTGCCTGTCCCATTATCCAGGAAGCCAACCCCCGCCGTGACTGGTGAAGCGCCGTTCCTTACTTCGCTTCCTAGTCCTTCAGCTCAGGCCAGATGCTTTTCATTTGATACGCCGTCATCGAAACCAGCCTGGCCTCGCTGCCACGAGCAAAGACGGACACTCCCGTGCTGTCCGGACGGGTCGGATAGGCCCGCACGGTCAGGCATTGGCGGCCATTGGCGAAGACTTCGATGACGCTGCGGTCGATGAAGACGCGAACACGCAGAGGCTCGCCATCGTTGAGATAGAGGGGGCCAATTTCCGGAGTTCGCGACGCCACGTCGGGGCTGAGCGAGGCTTGGGAGACATCGATCATCAGCTCGCGTTTGTTGGACCTCCATGGCCATGCATAGGCCTGCATGGAAAGACTGATGGTCGTCTGTTCCTCGCCATTGGGGCTGCGCAGGACGCGGATTCCCACCTCGCGCGCTTTCTTCGGATCCAGGACTACCTCCAGTTCCATGGCCCGACCCTGCACTCCGTCGAGTTTCTGGTCTCCGTTGGCGGGAATGATTACATTTTCCACCGTCACCGGATCAAAGCGCAGCGCTTTCAGTTCCTCGATGGGTTCGATGGAAAGTGGATTGAGTTCCCGAATGTTGAAGCCTTCATCAGCGGTCTTTGTTGGACTCAAAGCAAGGCGACGCGGCAGGGACATGATCTGATCTTTTGTTCCCTGAAAATTGTCGCTGATCAGGCATTCAGAGATATTCCAGATGCCGATACAGCGGCCGTCGGCATCCACGAATCCACTGGGG
>JBJXFS010000393.1:0-38080 GCA_046155625.1 Verrucomicrobiales bacterium
TTCTCCAGCGGTGCCAGCGATGTCAGGCCAGTTCCTTCGCGGCCTTCGGATCCTTCGCGAGAGACGAGGGCGAACAGCTTAAGTTTCAGGCTGTCGACTTGTTTTCTCGCGAAGGGTGCGAAGGGCGCGAAGGAGTCAGGCACGGAATGTCCGATTTCGAGACACCCATTTTTGCTGTTTCCGCATCCGAAAGATGGCGGGGTTTTCCAATTTTCGGATCCCTTGGTTTTGGGTTCATTTTGTATGATCTCCGGAACCAGCGACGCGGTCATCCACCGGCTCTACGAAAATTGAACCGGCGGCACCGTGGCCAACCGTTACAAGGGCTTCGAGGTCAAATTCGGAGGGACGACGCAATTCACCAATACCTACGGCTACGACAACGCCGGCCGGCTCCAGACTGTTTCGGACGGGTCGGGGACGATCGGCACCTACGCCTACACGACCAACAGCGCCTCTATGGTGGCCACCCTCACCCGCCAGACCGGCTCGGCTGGAGCCCTAGTCTCAACGAACACGTGGTTCACCAATCACGACCGCCTCGATGTCGTCGCGAACACCCTTGCCGGCGCTTCAACCTCTGCTTACGATTACGCCGTGAACACCCTCGGCCAGCGCACGAGCGTCGCCGCCTCAGGCTCCGCCGTCAGCGGCATCACCGGGGCTAGTTGGTCGTCGTGGGGCTACAACGACCACGGCGAGGTCACCGGCGCCACCCACTCAAGCGACTTAGTGCGCAGCCGCACCTTCATCTACGACAGCATCGGCAATCGAAAGAATTCCCGCAACGGATCCAGCACGGCAGTCGGATATCTCGTCACGGATCTTGTCACTCCCAGCCTGCCGTCGACCAACAAATACACCAAATACTTCAGCGACACCGACAACGATGGCGATCAAGACCCGGGCGAAACCACTACCCTCGGTACCCCTGTCCACGACGACGACGGCAATATGACCGACGACGGCGGCTCCGGCACCACAGGCCGCACCTTCGTCTGGGACGCGGAACCGAGCCGAGTGGCGGGAGGCGAGATGGACGGAGCGCAGCGCAGCCCGAAGGGTGAGGGGCGCGGGAGGCGCGCCCCGAATCAATACGATCTCACTGCTGGCAACCCCTCGGCCTCCCCGACCAAGCGCCACGACTGGGGCCTCGACCTCTCCGGTTCCCTGCAAGGCGCCGGCGGTGTCGGTGGCCTCATCCGTAACAAAACCGGCAGCACCTCGTATTCCCAGCTCTTCGGGGCGGAGCCCCCGGCTGCGTTCGGAGCTTCTCCCGGAGCTTCCCGATCCCACCCGCTCACCGGCGGCGGTGGCGTATGTGCAAGCGCGTCAGGAGGGTGACGAAAGGGCCTCAACACACTTTTCCCGCGTGATGGGACCGGCGGTCGGGGCGCATTTCCGGCAGCAAGTGGCGGGCCGGGCGGCGGGGGATGGTTTTGTGATGTTTTACGGTCATGGGGCGTTGATTTCGATGGACGCGTGGCGGGCGGTGGACGGGTTGCCGGAGATTGTGACGGAGGATTTGGCGTGGAAAAATCCGCCACGCCCAAAATCGCTTGGCATCTTAGCCATTATTGACAAGGATAGCGGCTCTTTATGGAATTCAACCAACCGACCCGCCCTGACTCCGTTGCCCCATCCATCGATCCCTATGCGCCTCCGGCCGTGGCCGTGGAAGCACCGCATTACGATCTTGGCAATCAGAAGCCCCTCGCCGGCCGCGGCTCTCGCCTGGGAGCTCAACTGCTGAACGGCCTCACCTCGATCCCCGGCGCCATCCTTTTTGCCGTCGGCATGAATGGTGCTGATCCGGAAACCGGAGCCCCCACCAGCATGGGAATCGTTTTTTGGGTCCTGGCCGGCTTGTACTTTCTGTTCCTGCTCATCGTCAACCTGCGACTGATCGCGCGCGAAGGCCAGTCGCTCGGAAAAAAATGGGCGAAAGTGCGCGTCGTGAGGACCGACGGCAGCCGTGCCTCGTTGGGCCGCCTGGTCGGATTGCGCTACATTGTCAACTCGATGATCGGGTCGATTCCGATCCTCGGGCCCGTTTACGCCTTGGTTGACATTGGATTCATTTTCCGCGAGGACCGCCGCACCATTCATGACATGATCGCTGACACCAAGGTGGTCGAGGCCTGAAGATCCCGCCACCGTGCATGACCAGCATCGCGCCTTCCGCCGCCGCCACTGTCCCCCACCGGGCGGCGGTCGAGACGCGCCAGGAGATTGAGCTGGCCGAGGGAGTGACCATCCACCTGCTCGTCGCGGGTCCGGTGCCGCGTGCCCTGGCCTACGGGATGGATTTCGTCCTTCGGATCGGCATTTATTACATGCTGGCCATCTTTCTGGGCATGGCCAGTATGGCCGTGGGAGAGGCGGCGACCGGGATCATGATCCTCGGCATTTTCCTGCTCGAGTGGTTTTACAACGTGGTCTTCGAGCAGAGCCGATGGGGTGCGACACCGGGACAACGGATGCTCGGGTTGCGCGTGGTTTCGGAAACCGGGGCAGCACCCTCCCCCATGCAGAGCGTCCTGCGCAACTTGCTGCGCGCGGCCGATTTCCTGCCCGTCGGGTACGCTCTAGGCGCCGCCGTCGCCCTGGGCACCAAACGGTTTCAGCGACTGGGTGACCTGGCGGCCGGAACGCTTGTCGTTCATCAGGGAAAGGCGGATGGCGAAGCGCAACGACGACCACTGGCCCCGCGATCGGTCCCCCAGCCGCCACCACCCGCCGAGGCGCCGCTCGTCCCGCTGACGCCGGAGGAAAGCCGGGCGGTGCTGCAATTCGAAGCACGTCTGACCACGTGGACGACGCCGAGGCAGCAGGAAATTGCAGGCCACGCCGTGGGAGCCATCGGGCGGACGAACGATCCGGCGCGCCAGGTGCGGGCCATTGCGCGATGGCTTCAAGATCCCGGTGCGGCCACCGCGGCGGCGGCCGCACCCGAAGCCCGCTGGCAACAACTCGACGAATGGCTGACGCGGCTCGAGCATCCGCGCAAAAAGAAAGGCGTTCCCCCTCCCCCCTGGGCGGCCCTGCCGTCGCTCTTCCGCCAGGCGTGCGCGGACTTGGCGCTCGCCCGGCAGCGGTGTTTGTCGCCCGTGCTCATCGAGCGCATTAACGATCTCTGCCTGCGCACCTGCCAGCATCTGTACGGCGGACGCACCGAACTGCGCTCCACCCTGGGCCGGTTCTTCTTCGTGGATTTTCCACAGGCCGTGCGCGCCGAGTGGCGGCTCGTCGCCTGGTGCCACTTCTTCTTCTGGTTTCCCTTCTTCTGTCTCTTGATCTGGGGTGACCGCGATCCCCGCTGGTTCGAGGCCGTGCTCGGGCCCGCTGGCATGCAGTCGCTGCACGAAATGTACGATAACGCCTCGACCATTTCGTCGGGCCGCGACTCGTTGGGCGAGAACTTCGCCATGTTCGGGTTTTACATTTGGAACAACGTGGGCATCGCCTTCCGCACCTTCGCCGGCGGCATCCTCGCCGGAGTCGGCGCCCTCTTCATCACCGCATACAACGGCGTGGCCATCGGCGCGTCCGCCGGATACATCACCCGAGCCGCCGACCCCGTCGCGTTCTGGACGTTCGTTTCCGGCCACGCCGCCTTCGAGCTAACCGGTATCGTGCTCAGCGCGGCCGCCGGCGTGCGGCTTGGCCTGGCCCTCGTGGCTCCGGGCGCGCAATCGCGCTCCCGCGCCTTGGCCGGCGCCGCGCGGCGGGCCTTCCCGATCTTATCAGGCGCCGCCCTGCTGATCGTGGGCGCTGCTTTTATCGAGGGATTTTGGTCTCCGCTCGCCATGCCCCCGCTCCTAAAATACTCCGTGGGCTTGCTCCTGTGGGTGATGCTGGGTGCGTATTTCGTCTTCTCCGGCCGACGGCCGCGCTCCGCATGAACCTCGATCACGTCCAGGCGGAACTGCGGCCGCGTCTGCCCTGGGAGGCGGCGGATTTGGGCTTGGCCCTCGGCCGCCAGCATGCCGCCTCACTCGCCCGGGCTTGGCTGACAGCTGCTTGGCCGGTGTGGCTCGCCGCCGCTGTCCTTCTCTGGCTGGCGCCGGCGTGGGCTTGGTTCCCGCTCTGGTGGCTCAAACCATGCATGGGAGTGATGCCCGCCTTTGTTCTGAGTCGGCGGCTGTTCGGGATCGCCCCGGCACGCGGAGACACCGCCCGCGCGCTCTGGACCTGGCTGCGGCACCGGGCTCTCGCCGATCTGACGGTGGCGCGTCCACGCCGCCGCAGGGGGGTGCTCCAGATTGTACGACTCCTGGAAGGTCCGCGCACGCCCAAGGCCCGCCTCGACTTGTTCTACGAAACGACGCCGCCCTGGCTCATCAAAGGGTGTCTGCTGATCGAGTTGGGCCTGCTGGCCGGTCTGGTGGTCGCCGTCTTCTGGTTCGGCCCATCCGCCTGGTTGCCCTGGTCGGACGAGAATGGAGGATTTGAGGGTTGGTACGATTCGCTTTTCGAAGGAGACGGCGATGCCGCTGGCATGCACCGGTTCGAAATCATCTATACTGTCGCCTACGCCGTGGCCGGTGCCGTCAGCGAATTGATCTACCTTTCGTGCTGCTTCGGGTGCTACCTGAACACGCGCGCTGAAATCGAAGGATGGGACATCGAAATCGCGTTCAAGCGGCTCAGCCGCCGAGTCGCCTCAATCCTCGCTCCAACCACCACCGCTTGCCTCGTCGCCGCGTGCTTTCTTGGGGCGGCCCCGCCCGCCGTCGCGCAACAAGACGCGTCGTCGCCACCCGCCGCCGTGGCGGAAGAGCGGGCCGCCGACCAGACGGTCATCGAATCCAGCGAGTCCGTGCCCGCCGACAGGGTGGCCGCCGACCCCGTGGACAGCGACTCCCCGGAACAAACCGCCGCCCGCATCCTCGCGCATCCGGATTTTACCATTCACCGCGAACTCAAGACCCGCTGGCGGCCGGACCTCAGGGCTACGGGATCTGGGGACTGGAGCTGGTTGAAGCCGCTCGCCTGGGTGTTGGCCATCATCGTCATCCTCGCGGTCATCGCGGGGCTCGGCTGGCTGGTGTATAAAGCGGCCGGCTGGGCGGAACAACTGCCCGACCGCCTGCCCCCCGGTCCCAGTCCGGCGGCGGTGGCCGGACTCGACGTGCGACCCGAATCGCTGCCAGACGACCCGCTTGGCACGGCCCGGCAATGGTGGGCGGAAGGACGTCACCGCGATGCCCTGAGCCTGCTCTACCGCGCCGCCCTGTCCTGGATGATTCACCAAGGCGGTGTGTCAATCGAGGAGGGCGACACCGAAGGCGAATGCGTCCGCCGCGTCCAGTCGACACCGGCCACCGCCAGCTTCAGTCGCTACTTTCACCAACTCACGCGCGCCTGGCTCGGACTCGCCTACGCCGGCGATACGCCCGCGGCCTCGTCCTGGGATGCGTTGTGTGGAGCATGGCCCTTTCAGCGGATGGCAGCCGGCCCGGGATCCCGGCCCGAACCGAAGCGCCGGCGGTCGATGCCCTGGGTTCTGGCGGCCCTGGCCCTGCTGACCGGCTGTGGCCGATTTGAGCCGTGCGAAGAAACCAAAGGGTTTCTCGGGCCGGCGCGCTACAACCCGTTTCTTGCCGCCAGTCGCTTGAATGAGGAATACGGCGTGACCAGCGGCACGAGTTATACGCTGATCCAGGAACTCCAGGATGACGAAGGGCGCTTTGGGCAATGGGTCGTCAGCCCTTCCGTCATCGTCAACGAACTGAGCGCGAGCCAGTTGCTCGACAGGGTGGCGTCGGGCGACCACGCCATCGTCGCGGTTTCAGACCTGCTCGTGTATGAGGAAATGGGTCATGCCCCGCCGCGGTGGATGAAGGACGAGGAGCCGGCGGAGGGCAAAGATCCCGCCCGCGAACGCGAGTCGTGGCGGAAACGGCAGCTCGGGGAGGAGGAAGGGGATGAGGACAGCGAATCCGAATCGCCCTCCAGCTTTTTCGGCCGTTTCCGCCCCCGTGGCGAGGGCTCCACCGGCGAACGTCTGCGGACGAATTTGGAAGCGATTTCACCCGGTACGCTCCATCTGATGGACCACGCCGGAGTGTCGTTCGCCGATGAATGCGATGAATCCGCCGTCACCCAATACGAAGGCCGGGCGCGCGGCCATCCCGAGTGGGACTGGCCGGCGGCTTTCGTGACCCTCGATGATCCGGACGCCCCACCGGCACGCGTGCTCACCGTTTCCCACGGCGATGGCCGGCTCACTTTCCTGCCGTCGCTGCGCCCATTCACCAATCTGCGACTGGCCAACGGCCAAAACCCCAGCCTTTGGTTCGACCTGCTCGCCGACAGCGATGACTACGCTCCCGCCGTGTGCTTCATCCGCGGGTCCGGCGCCTCGTTTCTCGCCGTCCTTTGGGAACATGGCTGGCGCGCCCTCGTCGCCGCCGTCGTGGCGTTGGCTCTCTGGTTGTGGGCGGTCACCAAACGTTTCGGCCCCGCCCCAACCGAGCCCGCCCCCGCTCCCTCCACGGCCTCGGCCAGCCTGGCCGCCACCGGGGCTTTTCTCGTCCGGCAGCGGCAGGTTCCCGCGTTGCTGGCGCCCTGGAGCGAATCGCTCTTGGCCCGGTGGCGACGCTCCCAATCGCTCGAACACGACACCGGATTCGACCGGTTCGTCGCCGACATGGCCCCGGTGGCCGGCATGACAGCCGACGAAATCCGCGCCTGCTTCTCGCCGCCTCCCCGCCTCCGTCCACGCCAATTCATCGATCTCGCCCGCCGTCTCTGGCGCCTCGAACGCGCCCTCTGACCCTGCAATCACTTGCCCGCTTATGTCCCCGGAATCCTCATCCCCGCCACCCCCGCTGCCTCTCGAATCCATGGTCCCCGAGACGCCCGCCCATTTCACGCCCGAAATGGCCCGCGCCCATGAAATCCTCAGTCGACTGGGCGGAGAAGTGCAGCGCATCGTCCTGGGCCAGCGCGGTGTCGTCCGTGACCTGCTCTCCGCCTGGCTCTGCGGTGGCCACTTGCTCATCGAAGGCGTGCCCGGACTGGGAAAAACCCGGCTGGCCATGGCGCTGGCTCGCGCCTGCTCGGGTACTTTCCGCCGCATCCAGTTCACCCCGGATCTCATGCCGTCCGACGTGACCGGTCACGCCATGTTCGACATGAAGGCGCAGCAGTTCGTCGTTCGCCACGGCCCGGTCTTCGCCCACTTGGTCCTCGCCGACGAAATCAATCGCGCGCCGGCCAAAACCCAGGCCGCCATGCTCGAACTCATGCAGGAACGCCAGGTCACCATCGACGGCACCACCCACCCGCTCCCCTCGCCATTCATGGTGCTCGCCACTCAGAATCCGATCGAGCAGGAAGGCACCTACCCACTGCCCGAGGCGCAACTCGACCGCTTCCTTATGAAGATAGTCATCGATTACCCATCCGAAGAGGAAGAACACCGCATCGTCGTCGCCGCCGCCAGCGCCCCCGGCGGCGAAGGGCTCAACGCCGCCGCCCTCCAACCCGTCTGCTCGCCGGCTGAACTCGCCTGGTGCCAACTGGTCGCCGCCACCGTGCAAACCGCCCCCGCAGTCTCGGCCTACGCCCTCCAACTCGTGCGCGCCACGCGCCACACACCGAACCTCAGCCTGGGTACGGGCACCCGCGGCGCCATCGCCTTGGTCCAAGTCGCGCGCGCCTACGCCCTGCTCGACGGGCGCGGCTATGTCGTCCCCGATGATGTCAAGTACGCCGCCCTCCCCGTCCTGCGCCACCGCGTGACTGTGGCCCCAGAGGCCGCCATCAGCGGGCAAGGCGCCGACGAGGTGCTTTCCGCCCTGCTGCGCTCAGTCCCGGCGCCGCGCCATTGACCTTGACCATGCGTCCGTCCACCCGATTCGTCACCGCCGTCCTGGCCTGGACTGGCTTTGGCGCCGTGGCCGGACTCTCGCCGGGGATCCTCGGCGCTGTGTGGTGGGCGATCGGGGGAGCCCTGGGAATGGCCGCGTCCATCGACGCCATTCGCCTGCGGCAACTCCCCGCCCCCACCGCCACCCGCCAACTGCCCGATCGATTCGCCCAGAGAGCCAGACGGTTGGTGCGCCTCACGCTCCGGCAAGACGGACGACAACCGCTCCATGTCACGCTCAGTGACGATGTCCCGCCCACGGCGGGGGCGGTCGGCCTGCCGTGGTCTACCCTCCTCCCGCCCGGCCAACGGCTGACGCTCGACTACCCGGTCACTCCGAGCCAGCGCGGGCCGCTCACCTTCGGGCCACTCACCCTGCGGTGGGAATCGCCGTGGCGTCTGTGGAGTCGGTACGCCGCCTCGGGTGAACCCACCACGCGCCGCGTGTATCCGAATTACGAACCCATCGTGCGCGAGGCCTTGCTCGCCCTGGCCCATCGCGAATCGATCGACGGTCTGCAACAACGCCGGCGCAGCGGAGCCAGCCGCGACTTTCACCAACTCAGGGACTTCCAAGAGGGCGATTCGCTCGCCGCGGTCGACTGGCGCGCCACCTCGCGCCGCCTCGCGTTGATCAGTCGCGAGTACCGTGAGGAACGCAACCAATGCGTCATCCTCGCCATCGACTGCGGCCGCCGGCTTCGCGCCATCGAGGACGGTTTGCCCCAATTCGACCACGCGCTGAATGCCCTGCTGCTGCTGGCTTACGTGGCGCTGCGCCAGGGCGATCAAGTCGGCATGCTGGGATTGGGAGCCGCGACTCAATGGTTTGCGCCGCGACGCGGGCCGCACGTCATCACGCCGCTCCTCGAACACCTCGCCGGCTACGAGCCAAGCGACCATTCGACCGACTTCGCCCAGGCCGCCGCCCTGCTTCAGGCCCGCCAGAAACAACGAGCCCTCATCGTCATCGTGACCAACCTCCGCAACGAGGACACGGCCGACCTCCTGCCCGCCCTCCACCTGCTTCGCCAACGCCACCTTATCGTCATCGCTAGCCTGCAAGACCTCGCGCTCACGTCCGCGTTGACCACACCCCCGCACGACTGGGATTCCTCGCTGGCCACCGCCACCGCCCATTTCCAGCGCCACGAACGCGCCCTCGCCCTCGCCACCCTGCGCGCCGCCCATATCGACGTCCTCGATACCTCCGCCACCCAGCTGCCCCTCGCCCTCGCCCAACACTACCTCGACATCAAACACCGCGGGAGATTGTAAGGGGCCGACCTAGGGTTTGCGCATTTTGCATCCTCCATTCGCCGAGCGCCGACTTTGCAACAAAGGCTCCCACCCCCTGCCGGTCAGCCTGTCGCATACGCTCCTGAATCTGGACCTCCGTCCCGGGTAGGGCGGCGCGTCCCGCCGCGTCCATCGCGCGTCTCGCGCTGTGTGCGGTTCGATCGGTTCGCCTCAAACATTCGGAACAAGGCGCGGGACGCGCGGTGCAGCCGGCGAGGACGCCAGCTGCGGCGGGCGGGACGCGCCGCCCTACCCGAGACCCATGGCTTTGCTCACACTTGCGTCCATGACGAGTCGCGTCAGGACGGAGACGCTTCTACTCCCGCCACTTCACCCCAATTGGCATCTCTAGGTGGGCCACTCTCACTCGCCGAAAAACTTTTTACCCCGCCGCCGCCGACGGCACGCTCACCACCCCGGCGGGGGTTTTGCTGAAGACATGCACCTCGCGGCCATTGGCGTCGAGGTGGCGCAGCGTCAGTTTTTCCGCACTCAACTGGAGATGGGAAAAGCCATACACCGTTTGCGCATAGGGCCCTCGCTTCTTCGGGGCTTTTTCCATTTCGCCGTGGCGCGCCCGTGCCCCGCCACCGCCCGAAATGACGAATGAAGTGGGATGCCCTTCGAATTCGAGGTGCTGGAGGTCGTGGTCATGGCCGGCGAGATACAGGTGGACCCCATATTTGCGGAATAATCCGTCCCAGTCGCCAATGAGCGCCTTGTTGTCGCCATGAACTCCCTGACTGTAAAGCGGATGGTGCGCCATGACGATGAGCCAGGGAGCGAGCCGCGGCGCGGCCAGGCGTTCTTCCAGCCAGACGAGTTGGCGGGCTCGTTCGCCGGCGCTGAGCGACACCACGCGGTTCTTGTAATTGCTGTCGAGGAGCAGGCATTCGGCCAGCGGACGTCCCCGGGGATCGGTGAAGCTGAAAGCATACCAATTACCCGGCATGTGCCAGCGCGTGCCCGGATGGGTGCGCGCATATTGAAGCTCGGCCACGATTTTGATTCCCGGCGCGTCATCATAATCGTGGTTACCGAGCAGGGCATGGCACGGACCGGGCAGAACGTCCGCCGGGTACATGTCTTCAAATTGCTCCTTCCAACGCGGCGAATTCACTCCCCCCTTGAACGACCCGTAGAAGTTGTCGCCGAGCAGGAACTGGCAGGCCGGCGCGGCGGGCAACTGGCGGACATACCGGGCCATGCCTCGCGCCACGGCGGTCTGGGCCTTGCGATCGTCGTCGGCACCCCAGTCGCCCCACACGATCGCGTGCAGGGTGTCCGGGTCATTGGCGGGCGGGTCGGACGGCGGTTCATCGGTGGCTGGCAGCGCCGTGTCCCGTTCGGCATATGACCTTCCCGCCAGCGCGCTGGCCGCACTGAACGCAAAGGACAATTTGAGGGCGCGTCGGCGGGTGACAACGCGGGGATGATGCAGGTTTTGATTTCTCACTTTCACCTCCTATCTCCGACTTAAGAAATACGCCAAGCTATCGACAAGCGCCTGCCACGAAGCATCTATGATGTTCGACGATACGCCGACGGTGCCCCAAACGCCCTTTTCGTCAGAGGATTCAATGAGCACCCGCGTTTTCGCCCCCGTGCCAGCCTGGCTATCGATGATGCGCACTTTGTAGTCGACGAGCGTCATGTCAGCGAGCTGCGGGTAGGTGTCGGAGAGCGCTTTGCGCAGGGCGCCGTCCAGGGCGTTGACCGGTCCGTCGCCTTCGCTCACGGTGAGCTGCGGCTCGCCGTCGATGACGAGTTTCACCGTGGCGATGCAATTCTCCCATCCATGCCGGCCGTCGCGGCGGTAGGAGCAGTGATATTCCAGGAGCTCGAAGAACGGCGTGAAAGTCCCCAGTTCGCGGCGGATCAGAAGCTCGAACGACGCGTCGGCGGCTTCAAACTCGAATCCCTCACTCTCCATCGCCTTGACGCGTTCGAGGATCTGGCGGATGCGCGGGTCGCCCTTTGGAAACGAATACCCCAGCGCTTCGGCCTTCATTTGGATGTTGCTGCCCCCCGCCACCTCGGAAACCACGATGACTTGGCGGTTGCCCACGCTGGCCGGCTCGATGTGCTCGTACGAACGCGCGAGTTTTTGCACGGCGTTGACGTGGCCACCGCCCTTGTGGGCGAAGGCGGTGATACCGACAAATGGGGCGCGCGGATTCGGCACGGTGTTGGCCATTTCATCGACGAAGTGGGACAATCCACTCAGTTTGGTCAGGTCCGGCACGACCGGGATGCCGAGCTTGAGCTGCAGGCACGGGACGATTGTTGTGAGGTTCGCGTTGCCCGTGCGCTCGCCATACCCATTCATCGTCCCCTGCACCTGCACCGCTCCGGCTTGCACCGCGGCCAGCGCGTTCGCCACCCCGAGACCAGAATCGTCATGCGGATGAATGCCGACGGGCACTCCGAATTTTTCGCGGACGATCCGGGTCAACTCGGCCACCTCCCCCGGCAGCGTGCCGCCGTTCGTGTCACACAGGACCAGAATGTCCGCCCCGCCTTCGACTGCGGCCGCCAGCGTGGCCAGGCAGTAGTCCGGATTCGCCTTGTAGCCGTCAAAAAAATGTTCCGCGTCATACACGTATTCCCGCCCGGCCTTCTTGAAGAAGGCGGCCGAATCACGGATCAGGCGCACGTTCTCCTCGAGCGTCGTGCGCAGGACCTCCGTCACATGCAAATCCCAGCTCTTACCGAAAACCGTCACCACCGGCGCCTGCGTATCGAGCAACGCCTGCAATTGCGGGTCGTCCTCCGCCCGGCTCCCGACCGCCAGCGAGCGGCCGAACGCCGCTATCTTCGCGTGCTTCCACTTTCGCCCGGCCGCCAGCCGAAAAAACTCCAAGTCCTTCTCGTTGGAAAACGGGTACCCGCCCTCGATGTAATCCATCCCGAAATCGTCCAACCGCTGCGCGATGCGCAACTTGTCAGCCGCGCTGAATGACACACCCAACCCCTGCGTGCCGTCACGCAGAGTGGTATCGTAAAGGGCAACAGGTGGGGTAGTGGACATGTGGCGGAATAAGGGCGACTCCAGCCCGGAGCACGGGGAGCGGAGAATCCAAAGAATCAATACATGCGGACATTTGCCCCGCCAGCAACCGCGTTTCCAGCCCCCGGATCAGGCGAATGAGGCCCCGGGTTGGTATGCCGCCGCTGAGGGGAAACGCGCCGCAACGGGCGAAATGCTTCTCACCGACAGCTTCGCGCTCCGCGCAATCACGGTAGACCGACCAGAAGCCTTGGGTTGGGGTACCGCCATTACCCAGCTTGAACGACACCGACATCCGCCCAAGATGCGCGATCGATCTCGTGGACCGCACCTCCTCACATCGCCCTTCCCTGCTCTTTCGCCCCGGTTGCTGGATCACCGGGCTGACCGCGCTGCCCCTCCTGGTCGGTGGACTGTACTTCGGCGTCGATTGGGCCGGAAAACGGCAACTCGAACGCGCCCAAGCCCGCCTGGCCGCCGACGGCCTCGATCTCGACGCGCTGACCCGGCTGCCGCCCCGCCCGCCGGACTCGGAAAACTTCGCCGCCACCCCGCTCCTTCGCGGCATTGCCCAGGGCACCGTTTCCGGTCCGGCCTGGGAGGGTGCCAAAAGGATCGGTTCGTGGACGAGTGGATCACCCGGCCCGAGCCCGCGTCTCCGCTCGCCAAACGACCCAGCGCCCACCGACTGGGCAACGGTGCACGAAGCCGCGCGGACCGCCCATCCCAGCGCTGGCCTTGTCCAGGGCGATCCCAACCCCGTGCCCGCCCTCTGGAATTGGGTGCAAAGCGAGCTCGATCCCGCGACGGCGGAACTCCAATCGGTTCTCGACCGGCCCGCCGCCATTCTCATCCCATCGGAACTGGAACAGATAACTCGTTCCTCCACGCCAGACGCGTCGGCCCCAGACTACTCTGCCCTGCTGCGCCTCGCCATCGCCTATCGCCACCGCGCCGCACTGGCCGTCGAGCGCAAGGATGGAACAGCCCTTGTCGACTCGATCCGGTTGGTTCTAAAGCTCGCTCAGGCGGCTCGGTCTGAGTCTGAGATGCTCGGCACCATGATCGGGTGGGCGGCTCTGAGATCGGCTCAAGAAGGGATGTGGAACGCCGCGGAAGCACGGATCCTCAGCGGCGAGGGCTGGCGAAGTCTGGGCGCTCATTGGCGCGAGTGTCGCCCGCTGGAGCGATTCGACGACTCCCTGCGCAGGGTGATTGCCATCAGCCACCTCAGACACACTCGATGGTGGCGCCATCAGCCAGCGGAATATTTGCAGTGGATCGGCGAAGTCGAACCCGATTCCTGGCAGGAGCAGGCGGCGCCGCTCATCCCGCCCGGTTGGGTGGATGCCGCCCACGCCGCCTGGTTGAGCGAAATTCAATTGCTGCGCCATCGGATCGCCGATACTTCCATCCTCGATCGGTACAACCTTGATGATTGGGTAGCCAGCCGGGTGAGCGATGCGCGCTTTCCTTCACCGGACGTCGGTGCCCGGGATCTTCTGGATGGCATTTCGAATCTCCACGAGCGAGTCGCCTCCTACCACGCCGTCGCCCGATTGGCCGAAGCCGCCTGCGCCCTGGAAGCCCATTTCGCCGAGCACCAGACGTACCCTGTATCGCTTGAGCACTTGGTTCCGGAGTTTCTTGTATCCGTGCCGCTCGACCTCGACGGGCAGCCGGTGCGGTACGCGCCTGCCGCCGCCAACGGACGGTATAAACTCTGGTCACTCGGCACCAATGGGGTGGACGATGGCGGCGTCGCGAAGCCATCGGGGAAGTTCAAGTCCGTCTGGAATGGCCCTTCCGGCGACTGGGTCTGGCAGTATCCGCCGTGACGACGCGCTTGCAGCCCGCGTCTCCCCGCGCTACGCCTCGCCGCCATGAAACTCTCGCTCCGTCCCGCCGACGCCTGCGCGTTCGATTGCCTGTCGCTCGGGGAAATCATGCTGCGCCTGGATCCGGGCGAAAGCCGCGTCCGGGTGGCGCGCCATTTCACCGTGTGGGAGGGCGGCGGCGAATACAATGTCGCCCGCGGACTTCGCCGGTGTTTCGGGCTGCGCACGGCCGTGGCCACGGCCTTCGCCGACAACCCGGTCGGCCGCCTGCTCGAGGATTTCATCCTGCAGGGAGGGGTCGACACGCGCCTCATCAAGTGGCTCCCGTACGACGGCATCGGCCGCAGCGTCCGCAATGGCCTCAATTTCACCGAACGCGGCTTCGGCGTGCGCGGCGCCGTCGGCGTGCCCGACCGCGGCAATACCGCCGCCTCCCAGCTCAAGCCCGGCGACTTCGATTGGGAATACATTTTTGGTACCCTCGGCGTCCGGTGGTTCCATACCGGCGGCATCTTCGCCGCCCTCAGCCCGACCACCCCCGAACTCGTCATCGAGGCCGTCGAGGCCGCGCGTCGCCATGGCACCGTGGTCAGCTACGACCTCAATTACCGCCCGAGCCTGTGGAAAAGCATCGGCGGTCAGGCGCGCGCCCAGGAAGTCAACCGCCGCATCGCCGGCTCGGTCGACGTCATGATCGGCAACGAAGAGGATTTTACCGCCTGCCTCGGGCTCAAGGTTGACGGCCTCGACGAACACATCACCCACCTCGAAACCGAAGGGTTCAAAAAAATGATCCGTCAGGCCGTCGCCGAGTTCGGGTTCAAGGCGGTCGCCACCACCCTGCGCACCGTGAAATCCGCCACCCTCAACGACTGGGGCGCGCTTTGTTTTTACGACGGCCAAATGCACCAGGCGACCCAGCGCGACAACCTCGAAATCCTCGACCGCGTCGGCGGCGGCGACAGCTTCGCGTCCGGTCTGATCTACGGATTCCTGACCACCGGCGACGCCGCCCGCGCCGTCGAGTACGGCGCCGCCCATGGCGCCCTGGCCATGACCACGCCAGGCGACACTTCCATGGCCACCCAGGACGAGGTCGAAAAACTCATGAGAGGTGGGTCCGCCCGCGTCGAACGCTAGGACAAACGGCCTATCCTGCGCCCCCACACTCAAAACCCACCACCGCACCCATCCATGAGTCCATCGCTCTTTTCCCTCGACGGCCAGATCGCCGTAGTCATCGGCGGCACCGGCGAACTCTGCGGCGCCATGGCCGCCGGACTGGCCGCCGCCGGCGCCGAAGTGGTCCTCGCTGGTCGCAGCGAATCGAAGGCCCAGGCCCGCCTCAACGAAATCACCGCCCAGGGCGGCCGCGGGTATTTTCACGCCGTCGAGGCCTCCGACCGTGGCAGCCTTGAGGCGCTGCGCGACAGCGTGATCGCCCGGTCCGGTCACATCCACATCCTGATCAATGGCGCCGGCGTCAACTCGCCCACGCCCTTCCTCGAGATCACCGAGGAGGAGTACGACCGCATCATGTCAGTCAACACCAAGGCCACCTTCCTCGCCTGCCAGGTCTTTGGCCGCCATTTCCTCGAAGCCGGCCAGCCCGCCTCCATCATCAACCTCGGATCCATGTCCGGATTGACCCCGCTCAGCCGCGTCTTCACTTACTCGATGAGCAAGGCCGCCGTGCACAACCTCACCAAAAACCTCGCCCGCGAATGGGCGCCCCACGGCATCCGCGTCAACACCCTCGTCCCCGGATTCTTCCCGGCCGAACAAAATCGCAAAGTGCTCAACCCCGAACGCGTCGCCGCCATCCTCAGCGGCACCCCGATGAACCGCTTCGGCCATCCCGAAGAACTCGTCGGCGCCACCCTCCTCCTGGCCTCCCACCGCGCCGGTGGATTCATCACCGGCGCGGAAATCGTCGTCGATGGCGGGTTCAACGCCATGAGCCTTTGACTCATTTTTCCCGCTTGCCCGTGGCCGCCAACGGGATTATCTGTAACCCGTTGATCGATTTTTCTGCAGTATCCGAGAAGCTATCCGCCATGTCCCGCCATCTCCGGGTGGCCGCATCATGGTATGATAAGGGGGAAGGAATGACGCCGCAACGGCTGTTGGCATGGAGGCAGTGATTCGCAGAAACCATTCTCCGCGCTGGGAGCTGGGCCACCGCCACGCACCCGCGCGACCACACCACCCATCGGAGGATCCCAGCCATTAGCAGCAAGCCCCAAAATCGATTCCAGCCGCGCCGCGATTTCGGTCCACGCGTCAACGACCGTATCCGAGCTCCCAAAATCCGCGTCATCGATGGTGCCTCCGGCGCCCAGCTCGGCGTCATGTCGGCCTTTGATGCCCTGCAGATCGCCCGGCAGCGCGGCCTCGACCTCGTCGAAATTGCCGCCAACGCCCAGCCGCCCGTCTGCAAGATCATCGACTTCGGTAAATGGAAATACGAGCAGGCCAAGCATGAGAAGGAGAAGCACAAAACCAAGGCCAGCAAGGTCAAGGAAGTGAAACTGCGCGTCGGCATCGACCCGCACGACTACAAGATCAAATTGACCCGCGCCGAGGACTTCCTCATGCACAATGACAAATTGCGCGTGGTGCTGCAGTTCAAGGGCCGCCAGATGGCGCACCCGGAAATCGGCATGCAGCTCATGCACAAGGTAATCGAAGATCTCAAGGGATCCGGTCACCCGGACATGATGCCGCGCCAGGCCGGAAAAATGATCACCATGGCCATGAGCCCCCACCCGTCCCAACAGCGCGTGCGCAAATTCCGTGCGCAGGACGCCGTGGTCGACATGTCCCAGCACGCCGACGAGGATGACGACGACGACGATGAGGACGAGGACGATCGCCACGAGGGAAACGAGGAAGCCAACGCCGCCGTGCCCCACCCGCCCGAAAAACCCGTGACCAAGGTCAAGGTGTTCGACATCGAGGCCCTCGACGCGGACAAGTCGCTTTCCTCGCGCCCCGCCTCTCCGCGGGTGCACTGAAATGGTCGGCTGGGCCACCCGCACCGTCTGGGCGATCGCCGGCGCTTTGAGCCTCGCCTTGGTGACCAGTTGCGTGTCGACCGCCCATCGCACGACCACCGATCCCGCCTTCGCCACTCGCTACTCGGGGTTTTCCTACGCCGAAGTGGAAGCGGTCCGCCAATCCGAACCTCGCAGTTGCGGACTGGCCGTGCTGGCCTGTCTGCTGCGCTACTGGGACCGGCCCGTTAACGAAACCGATTTGCTCGCCCGCCACCCGATTCCCAGTGGAGCAGGTCACTCGCTCCAGTCGTTGCGGGAAATCGCGGAATCTGAAGGCGTGCTCGCCTTCGCCCTCAGCCTCAACCCCGGCGCCTCCGGCTCTCCGGCGGCTCAGCTCTCCGAACAAATCGCCAAGGGACGCCCGATCATCGTGGCCGTGCGGCTCCCACAAGGAAGATATTTTGGCGATCCCGTTCCAGTCCTTGGCACCGTGGACGCCCGCACCTTGAGACCGTTCGGGCTTGTGCCGTCCGCCAGCGGACAGGAATTTAAACTGCATTACGTGGTCGTCTTCGGCGAGGACGCCACCCGCTACCTCCTCATGGATCCGGCCTATGGCATCGTCGCCGTGCCCAAAGCCTCGCTCCTCCAATGGTGGAAAGACCTCGGCTACGCCGCCCTGCTCTGCTCCCCGCCCCCCACCTCAATCACTCCATCCCCATCCCCCGCACCATGAGCCCTCAAAATAATCCGCTCTGGCACGGTCTCACCAGCCAGGCCCGCGCCCGATTGCAATCGCGCAATTACACCAATCCCGATTTGCCCGAACGCGTCCGCACCTCCGGAGCCGACGCCGCGGAATTGATCCGACCCGACGCCCGCGCCCAACTCGACACCGTCTGGATCCCGGGGGTGGAAATTTTCCACCGCCCCGTCTACCAACAGCGCCATCGCGGGTGGTTCGGCGAGTTCGCCCGTCAGCACGACCCCGCCAGCCCGCTCGCCCGCATCGGCCTATGGCCGCAACAATGGGCCACCGCCCTCATGTTCGCCGGCACCGCCAAGGGATTTCACATCCACCCGCCTGCCATTCCCCCAAATACCTCACCCGAGGCCTGGTTCCGCCGGCTCTTCCTCGAGTCCCCAGATGACTTCTCCCTCCGCCCCTACTCCCAGGAACAATGGGACGTCATGTTCTTCGTCCAGGGAACCTGCGAAATGTTCCTCCTCGAAGAACGCCCCGGCCTCCCCCGCCGCCGCCTCCGCTTCATCATCGAAGGTGATAACCGCCCAGGCCCCAATAACGTCGGCGTCATCATCCCCGCCGGCGTCGCCCACGCCCTCCGCTCCGCCAGCTCCCAAGACCTCATCATGGTCTACGGCACCTCCACCCAGTTCGTCCCGGAAAATGAAGGGCGCATCGCCAGCGAAGTCGAAAATCCCACCCTCCTCGCCCCTTGGGAGAATTATTTCTTTTCCGAGTGACACCTCATCCTAGGGAAATCGCCTAAAGCGATAAATTTTTCGCCTTTTGCGTAACTTTTTCAAATTTATCGCGAATTAACGGGTGGCGAGGGATTGGTTCGCGCCCAGTGCACGGCCTCCCGCTCGTGCCTGGTCTCCCACTGGGCGCAGATCAGACCCTTCCCCTCCCTCCCGGGCCGGAGCGCCTCTGCGTTCCGGCCCGCTTCGTTTCAAGTTAACGCTGAGAGATTAAAATTGGATTAGACAAGGCACTGGATCGCAGGCGCTATTTGGGCACATTTTTACCTGCATGCCTGCGACTCCTGCCCCACTCGACAGCGCCGCGTGGAAAGCTTGGCTTTCCACCCACGGCTCACGCCTCCTCCTCTTCGCCCGGCAGCAAACGCGCACCGAGGCGGACGCCGAAGACGTCATGCAGGACGCCATGGTGCGTCTGTGGCGCTCCGGCTTGGTCCAGAAAAACGACCAAGGCATCGAAGAACCGTCTCTCGCCGCCGCCTTCACCCAAATCCGCCGCGCCGCCATCGACCAGGCCCGGAAAAACATCCGCCAAGCCAACCGCGACCAGCGCTCAATCGACCTCGGCGAAGACCAGACGGGTATCGTGTGGTTCGAAAGCTCCCTGGAACAAGATGAACGCGCCCTCGCCGTCGAGGAAGCCATGAAAAAGCTGCCGGATTATTACCGCGAGGTCCTCACCCTCAAAATTTGGGGCGACCTGACCTTCGAGCAGATCGCCGAAACGCTCGACATCCCCATGAATACAGCCGCCTCCCGGTACCGCTACGCCCTCCAACAACTCCGCCGCCATTTGACCCCAGCCAAGCTGCAATGAGCCCCGATCATCCCGAGCCCGCTCCCCCCCTCCAACCGGAGGACATCGCCCTCGAAGCTTCGTTGCGCGGGTTGCGCCCCCGCCCGGCCTCACCCCCTTTCCTCACCCATCTTCTTGCTCACCTCGAGTGCACCGCCTTCGACGAAGCCGCTGCCTCATCCCCTGATTCCCCACCAATGCCCCTCGATGCCAGCCTCCTCGCTTTCGAAAGCGAACTCCGCGCTCTCCGTCCGCTGGAAATGGACTTTCCCACCGGCCAGCGCGTGCTCCGGGCGCTCGATCTCGAATCAACCGCCTTCGCCCCGCCCACACTGACCGCCCTGCCCGGCACCGGTCGCCCCCGCCAACCCACCCGCTGGTCCGCCACCATGCCCTGGGCCGCCGCCGCCGCCCTCGTCGTCGCCGGATGGATCGCCCTCCCCCATCTCCCACGCCCCGGCGGCACCATCGCGTCCAGCGTCGATTCCGGACTCATCCCCGTCGTGCCCCCAGACGGCGGCAAAGGGTCGGTCGCCATCGTCTTCCCCGTCGCCCCGCGCAACCAAGTCTTCTCCTCGCCCGGCGGCCAACCCATTAGCGTTGACCATACCGGCCGCCCCGCCGTCCGCTCGGTCAGCATCCCCGAAGCCACCCCGCTCTTCGGATTGCTCGACGTCGAAGGCTATGACCTCCCCCCGGAATTCCTCCAGTCAGCCGGCATCGCCGAGGGCGTCGGTATCCATCGCGTCGGCCCCGGCGGTCCCGCCCATACCCACGGCCTCATGGATGGCGATATCATCCTGCGCATCAACGGCGCTCCCGTCGACTCCGTCGATAGCCTCTCCGTCATGGTCCGAAATTCCCGCCCCGGCGCCACCGTCTCCCTCCGCATCCTCCGCGGTCGCGATATCTTCGACCTCCCCGTCCGCCTCGGCGCCGCCCCGACCGCCTGAAGGAGGTGGGGTAAGGGTGAAGGGGTAAGGATGATGGGTGAAAGTGGAATGGAAAGTGGTGCGTGGGGAACGATTGGAGGCACTGATTCACGTTTGAGCTCGGGCTCATCAAGTCCGTCGTCGTTTTAGGCACTCGATCGCGCCAACCCCCTGAATCCAGGACGTTGGTCCCGGGTAGGGCGGCGCATCCCGCCCGCCGGACGCGGCGTCCCTGGAGTTTCTTCATTTCTTCGAGCTTTTTTGTGAGCGGAACGACCCTGCAAGCGAATTGGAGAAGGTGCATTGAGGTGGAACGCGACCTCCCGGGCGCGTCGGCGGTGAAGGCGTACCCTCTCGGAAGGGACCTCCACTGCTCGAGTGATGGTCGCGTGATTCACACTCAAAAAATTTTCCCCATTATCACGTCTATGCTCATCGATTCTTCTGCCTATGGGCACCGTTCGAAAAGGCGAAAAGGGAGCTTCTTTCACAACGCTCTCACCGCCGACGAGCCCGGGAGGTCTCGTCCCACCTCCGAGGCACCACGCGGATCGCACATTTGAAGTCGAGGACAAGGACGATCGGCGAAATGAATGGATCGTTCAATCTGAAGGACAATCCGGCGGGCGAAATGCCTGTGCCGGATGCTTCAAATCGTCCTCGTCCTCGAAGAATCCGCTCCGCTACCCGACTCGCCCCCCTTACTGGTGGCTCACCGTGTCTATCGCCCGTGACTCCCCTGTCCCTCGGGCAATGCCCGTTTTCCACGACCGATCGACCTCCCATGACCGACCGCCGACCGCCGACCGCCGACCGCCGACCACTGACCTACTGACTCCGGACCACACTCGCTCCCTTCGTCTCCGCGACGTACAACGACGCGATCCCTCCGGTCAGGGGGAAGCACTGGTACTGGGAAAATCCGTTGGCTTCGAGCAAGGCCAGCATCGCCGAACCCGAGGGAAACGACTCGATGGATCCACCGAGGTATTCGTAGGCGCCGCGCTGACCGGTGAGGGCGCCGGCCAGCCGCGGTAGGACGTGATGCAGGTACCATTTGTAAGCACCGCGCAGCCAACGGGAGGGTTGGGAAAAGTCGAGGATCATCAAGCATCCCCCCGGTCGGAGAACGCGGGCCATTTCACGCAGCGCCGCGCCATAATCGGCCATATTGCGCAAGCCGAAGCCGATGGTCACCACGTCGAAGGCGCCATCAAGGAACGGTAGCGCAAGCCCGTCCGCGACCACGAGGTCCGTCAGCCCACGCTGACGCGCGTGCACCATCATGGGGGCGCAAAAGTCCGCCCCCACGACGCGCGCGTCCGGACAGGCCGCGGCAACTGCCGCTGCCAGATCACCACTGCCGGTCGCCAGATCCAGCACCCAGGTCGGCCGACAGGCGCGCACGTCGGCGGCCACGCGGCGACGCCACAGCACATCGATGCCACCACTGAGCACATGATTGGCCAGCACGTAGCGCGGGGCGATGGCGGCGAACGCCTTTCGAACGAAGTTCGGGTCCTGCATCCAGACGCCTACGCTGTGGCGCACCCGCCCGGCACCGCAAATACTTTCCCCGCTGGAATTTGTGCGTATCCTCGCCCAATCTCCATTTCCATGAACCGCCGGTCACGGCGGCCTGTCGCCTGTCGCCTGTCTCCGCCGCATGAAAGCCCCTCGCTTCGCCTTTCCCGCCCTCACCATTCTCGCCCTGGCCGCCCTGGCTCACCCACCCGTGTGGGCTCAGGGGGCCGCCGGACCCGCGGTCGCCTCCCAGAACAGTGTCGCGGCCATCGTCAATGGAAAGGTGATCACGCGCAACGAGGTGGAAGCCGCCGCCAAGTACCAATTGTTCATTCTGAGGCGCGGCGTCAGCGAGGCGATGGGCTTGAAGGAGAAGGAACAGGAGGCCCTGCGCAAAGGGCTGAACGAATTGATCGATCGCGAACTCATGATCAGTGAATTCGAACGCATGGGAGCCACCATCAAGCCCCAGTACGTCGAAGAAGACATCCAGCGCATCATTCGCGAAAACTACAAGGGAGACCGCGAACAATTCCTCGGAGAACTCAAGCGAAGCGGCATGACCTGGGCACGCTTCCGCGAGCAGCACCGCAAAACCCTTGTCGTCGCCGCCATGCGCGGACAGGCGACCAAAAACGTCAGTTTCGCCACGCCCCAGCAGAAGGAGGATTATTTCCGACGCAACCAGGACGAATTCCGCGAGGAGGGCGCCGTCTGGATGCGCACCCTGGCCATCGAGCAGGTCACTGGCGAACCGGACATTCCCTTGGAGGAACAACGGGCGCGTCAGCGCCGTATCGCCAATGAAATCCGAACCCGCCTGGTCCAAGGCGCCGATTTCACCGCCCTCGCCCGCAGTTATTCGAAGGACTCCAAGGCCTCCGTCGGGGGCGACTGGGGAATCCTCCAACGCAGCGAACTCGCCCCGCAACTTGCGGATGTCGCCTTTTCCATCCCGGTCAAAACCATCAGCGATGTCTTTGAGTTCCGCGGATACTATTACATCATGATGGTCGAGGAACGCCGGCCCGGGAAACTCAAACCCCAGACCGAAATCGACGAACTGCTCGACCGCCTGGTCCAGGCCGAAATGAAGAAAAAAGCGATGGACGAGTACCTCGCCAAACTGCGCAAAAAGGCCACTCTCGTTTTCCCCGATCCCAGTCTGCGTCCCGCGCCGCGCGCCGAACCTGTCTATGATCCGCAGGCTGTGGGCGCATCTCGCTGACCGGCTGAACCGCTCGGCCGCACCCGCCGCGGGTGGGGCGTCGCCCGCTGCCGCACCCCTGGCCGCTCCCACGCCCACGCCACCCCCTGGTCCTGACCAGTCATCGAAGCTTCCAGAACGCCTCGGCTCTTTCACTCTGCGCCGCGCCTCCACCTCCCCGGCCGACTCTGACCTGCTGCTCGCTGCCTTCGCCAGCGGTTGCGAGGCGGATCCGGACCTCAACGCCCGCCATCCAGATTCGCGTCAGGCCATCGTCACGCACGCGTTCGCCTCACGGCAAATCAGCTATCCAGTCGACTTCCCAGGAGTCGAATTTTTTCTCCTCGAACTCGGGGGTGCGCCAGCCGGTCGCCTCTACCTGCAACTCACGGAGGCCCGATGGTTCATCGTGGACCTGGTGCTGCTCCCGCATTGTCGCGGGCGCGGCCACGGCACCGCGCTCTTGAGCGACCTCATCCGGCAGGCCGAGGCCGCACAGCGACCAGTCCACCTGCACGTCGCCAAATCCAATACGCGGGCCGCCGCACTCTACCACCGGCTGGGATTTCGCCGTGTCCACGAACTCCCGCGCCATTACATGCTGGCACGAAATTCGACGCGCAATCCGTGAGCCCGCGTGTCACCATGGGACGTGCGTTGGCTCCCCTATGGTCCTCAGGCGCTCCTGGTTTACTTCGCCGACACCGTCGGCGAAGAGGCCTTTCGCCGTGGCCGCGCCCTCGTCGCCGCCCTCGAGCGCCAACCACCCGTCGGGCTCCAGGAATACGTCATCTCATTCACTTCGCTCCTCCTGGAATTTCACCCCGATGCGGCCATCAACGGCGAGGCCATCGTCGCGGAATTGGCGGATGCCGCCGACTCCGCACCGGCGCCCCCCTCCCACCCCCCGCGCGTCATCCGCGTCCGCTACGACGGCCCGGATCTCGGCCGCGTCGCCGATCACGCGGGGCTGACCGAAAAAGAGGTGATCGCCATCCATTCGGGCACCGTGTACCGCGTGTATTCGCTCGGATTCGCGCCCGGATTTCCGTATCTCGGTGACCTCGATCGCCGCCTCTGGGTCCCGCGTCTGCCCACCCCTCGAGCCCAGGTCCCCTCCGGTTCAGTGGCCATCGGCGGTGAACACACCGGCATCTATCCCGTTGCCAGCCCCGGCGGATGGAACCTGATCGGTCGCACCCGCAGCCGGTTGTTCGTGCCGGACGCGCCAGACGAGTCCAAGTTCCTCCTCCGGCCCGGCGATCTCGTCCGATTCGTGCCCGAATGATGCTGACACCGCCATGAACAGGCCGTTTCTCAAGGTGATTTCGCCCGGCTTGGGCGCCGCTTTCCAGGACCAGGGACGGCCGGGATGGCGACGCTTTGGCGTGCCGAGCGGCGGCGCCATGGACCGACATGCCGCCTCCTTCGCCAATCGACTGCTCGCCAATCCTCCATGGGCCGCCGTCATCGAATGCCTCCTCCTCGGCGCGCGCTTCCTCGTCCTCCGCGACTGCTGGCTCGCACTCACGGGCGCCGACATGCTGACGAGCCACCCTCGCTGGCGCGCGTTTTTCGCCCGCGAGGGCGAGACGATTCAAATGCCCGGCCACTCCGCCGGCGTCTGGGCCTACCTCGCCATCGAAGGCGGCTTCGCCGCCCCTCATTGGCTCGACTCCACCTCCACCCTCGCCTCCGCCGGCCTGGGCGTACCGCTCCAAAAAGGAGAACTCATCTACCGCGGCGAAACCGAGGCGCGCTTCGAGTTGCCCCCCGGCGTGGCCGGCCGCCTCGCCCCCTGGTCGGAACAAAGAAGTTACAACCACCCGCCGCCACTGCGCGTCTGGCCCGCGCCCCAATGGGACTGGTTCACCCCGGACGAACTCAACCGGTTCTTCGAGCAATCGTGGGTCGTCGCCCCGCAAAGCAATCGCATCGGCTACCGCCTGCACGGCCAGCCTCTCACCGCCCCCGAGCGACCCATGGTCAGCGAACCCGTCCGCGTCGGCAGCATCCAAATCCCCCCCAGCGGCCAGCCCGTCGTCATCCTCCGCGATGGCCCCACCGTCGGCGGGTATCCCAAAATCGGAATCGTCGACCCCGCCGACGTCGATTGGCTCGTCCAAACCGCCCCCGGTCGATCGTTCCAGTTCACCAAGGCCAACCCCGAATTGCCCGCGAACTCAGTTAACCACGAAATTCACTAATCAAAGGACAACTAATCCTCCTGCTAAAAACCCGGATCGGAACCACGAAAAGCACGAAACACACGAAAAACCAAGGCGTTGCCCAGTTTCCTCCGTCCACTTCATGGATGAGAGGTCGCTTGTCCTAACTCAATGAATTTTCGTGTGTTTCGTGACTTTCGTGGTTCCAATGTCCCTTTTTGGGATAATCGTGTGATGCTCGACGATCCCTCGTCTCCTGAGTGGACGGCGCTTAAGAAGCAACACCTTGTCCTTTCGTGTGTTTCGTGGTTCCATTCCCATCCCGGTCCTTTGGCTACCCCATGCTCCCGCTCGACCTGAATTGCGACCTCGCCGAAGGCGAACCTGCCGAGCTCACCGCCGCCCTCATGGCCCTCCTCACCTCGGCCAACCTCGCCTGCGCCGGACACGCCGGATCCGTGGACACCTTGCGCCGCGCCCTCGACCTCGGCCGATCGGCCGGGATCCACCTCGGCGCCCACCCCGGCCTGCCCGGCCACTTCGGCCGCGGATCCGTCGATCACCTCACCCCAAACGACTTCCTCTCGCTCCTCAAAGAACAAATTGGCCTCTTCCTTGAGCTCGCCACCGCCGCCGCCCTCCCCATGCACCACGTCAAACTCCACGGCGCCCTCTACCACGCTACCGAATCCACCGAGGCCTTGCGCGACACCTTCATCCACTTCCTCCTCGACCACGCCCCCACCACCATCGTCTACGCCCTCGCCGGCGGTCGCACCGTCGCCGCCGCCCGCGCCGCCGGCCTCCCCGCCTGGGACGAAGCCTTCGCCGATCGCGCTTACCTCCCCAATGGCTCCCTCGTCCCTCGCTCCCACCCAAACGCCCTCATCACCGATCCCGCCGCCGTCGCCCTCCGCACCGCCCGCCTCGCCCGCCTCCAACCCATCCCAGCCATCGACGGCTCTCCCATCCCCCTCCGCCCCCAAACCCTCTGCCTCCACGCCGATTCCCCCAACGCCCTCATCCTCCTCCAAGCCGCCAGACAAGCGCTGGAATCCATGGCCTAGTTCTATGCTGGAAAAAGGACCAAAGGGACTCCAGGGACCTCAAGGACCTTCCCCCTTCACCCCTCACCATTACCCCTTTCCCTTCCCCCAAACTGTGGGCCCGGTGGGGTTCGAACCCACGACCAAGGGATTATGAGTCCCCTGCTCTAACCGCTGAGCTACAGGCCCCCGTCACGTCAGGCAGTCGCCCGCCTTCGCGCTCACCGCAACCCATAATCCGCTTCTCTCCACGGCGCCACAAAACATCCATTTCGCTTGAACCAAGGCCGCTCCACCGCCATTATTCCCGCGCTCCTCCCCATCGCCCTGCGCAGCCTCACCCCGGCATCTCCAGTGCGATCCAAAAACGCCGGGCCAACCTCGTCATGCTCTCATCCCTCTCCACTCCTCGCCTGATGACCGAGTCACGCGGAGCTCTGCCCTTTCGGGTCGCTTTTGTCCATGTTAAACGACGGTCGGATAACCCGGAGAAAAGGTGACGGTCACAAAATCAAACATTAGCATGAAGCCCATGAACATACCACGCGCAGCTATTCTTCTGGCGGTCTTGGCGATTTTCTTCGCAGACGTTGGAGATTCCCAGATAATGGACCATTCTGAGAAGATGCCCCGCAAGACTTCGCTGCTTGTCAGTTGGATGGGACATTCGAGCAAGATTCAAGAAACACAATTCTTGCGCATTACCAAGGACGCGGACTGGGAGGCCCTGTGGAAGCGCCATTCAGCAGTCTCCACAGACACGCCCTACATCAATTTCACGGACACGATGGTGGTTGCAGTTTTTCTTCCAGAGGTCCCTTTTGGCTACGGCGTGTTCATTAGCCCTCCCGTGGAAAATGAAAAGCAGATCACCATTGCCTACGGCATCTATGGCTATCCCGCGAACAAGAAAGTTCTCACTGCCAAAGGAACGATTTACGGGATGTTTGTGATCCCCCGGTCATCGAAACGCTTGGTTATCCAACCCTTTCAGGCCAACGAAAATAAGACGAAAACGAATTCAGCCAAGTTTTCCGAACTCAAGAATTGAATTGATGAGAGAAAACCATGCTAGAGGATGAACCAACGCCGGCCCACGCCATCAACGATTTCGTGCTTTTCTTCCGGCGTCGGTTATCCTAAACATTCGGCTAAGATAAATAAGAATGAACGCGGATGATCAGAGGACGGAACGGCTCGATGCCTCATTGAGATCGTCCATAGCCCTCCTTGCCGCGATAGGCGCGTTTATCGCTTCCCCTGTTTTGATAGGCCACCTCTGCTATCTCGACTGCCCCTCCATTGAGATCATTCTAATTGCAGTCATTCCATTGGCGCTCGGTGTGGCTGTGTTTGCTACACGGAGATTGAGTATTATGCTGCTCATTCTGATTGGGGCCCCTATTCTCAACTTCGGCCTTACAATGGTCTATCACGAATGGCTCCATACGGATGCGTTCCCAAGTGTGCTTCTTGGCCAGGAAGCTCGCGCGAGGCGGATCGAATTGAAGGAGTCCTATCAGATTGCATTGCTAGAACTCGAATCTGCCGAACAAGGCGACGCACGCCAACCCACTACCGCTATGAATCCGAAGGCTGAGGGCAACGAAAAACCTAAACTTGAATCTGACGGGCGCTCCCAGTAGTGGGTGGGTGGCCTGAGCGTTCACAACAAACAACGCTGATCGCCATGGGGTATCACATCACGCTCAACAGACATGAACCGAACACTGGCATCACCGAGCAAGAGTGGAGGGACTTTGTGGCGAACCGTCCAGAACTAATGATTGTAAAGGAGGCCCCTCACTTCATCACCGCCATCCTTGATGGGGACGACAGCCTGGCTCTGCATTATTCAAGGGGGGATGCCTCAGTGTTCACCAAGAATCCAGAAGGGCCGAGGATCATTGAGTATATGGCGTCTATCGCCCCTCACTTTGGTGGCGTTGTAACTGGCGACGAGGGGGAGACCTTTTCGTCGGCGGCAGATTGGGGCACCCACAGTGATTGGGACAGTCAGACGATCTTTGTCGAGAAGCCTTGGTGGAAGCGCGAGCTTTCCCGTGGTAAGAGAGTTGTTTTAGGACTGCTTCTGGGAGTCGTTGCAATCGTTATCAAGCAGTTGTTTTTCCCATGATGGCGATACAGATGGCGAAATAAGACACCCATCAAGGGCTACCCTAATCGTCGATCAATTTGTGGGTGTCCGAGATTCCTCCCTCCCATTCTCCCATCCTCCCTCGCCCAACTCACTCCACTCAATCGTCCTCGTCCTCGTCCTCGTCCTCGACTCCCGCGTTCAGCCCATCACCGGCTCCACCCAAGCCGCCCTCCCCATCCCTCAAATTCTGTTAGCGACCACCGACCACCGACCGCCGACCGCCGACCACCGACCGCCGACCGCCGACCGCCGCCAACTTCCTCCTGCCCAAATCCCTCGCCCGCCAATACCCCAACGCCTCAGGCGCTTTGCCCTGGCAGTTCGTCTTCCCGTAAGAGGGTCTACCTCCATCTCCTCGACCGCCCAGGTGCCGACGCACCCAGTCGACTTGATTTGCAATGACCCTAATTCCCCCATTCAATATTTCCCACTAGAACTCCACAACGGGGCGCTTATTTTCTCACTGGGAAATTCCACCCCAAATCAAAAGCAACGTCAACTCCAGCCGCCCGGTGATGGCGGTCGTTCTCAAACGGACACAATTCCTCCCAGTTGGACGCGCTGGGTTCGCCTGAGGCAGGAGCCGCGTTATGACGTCTTCCCCGTAATGTCGACCCACGGGCCGCCGCTTCGGCAGCGCGTTGCGAAAGCACGGTAACTCTCGCTCCCGAGCCTGGATCCGATCCCTTTCCCAAGAGAGACGGCGATTGCTTTTTTGAAAAGTGGCTTATGCATAACACTCCCATCAATCCCCTCTGGGTGGCATTACGCGGCGATGATGGATTCAATCCAAGTTTGCCGGTTCTGGCGGAAGAATTCTCTCGTCAGCACGGCGCGGTCAACACCGCGCCATTGTCGCGCGGGCCGAGGCGGAGCAGGAACGGGACGGCCGATTCGGCCCAGGTGGCGGGATCGGGGAATCCGCCCGCGCTTGACCCGAAGCAGGACCGGAGCATATCGGTATCGATGATGCCAGGATTAAGAGCGACGGCGGCGACGCCTGGCGCGGCGGCCGCCAGTTCCTGGGCCAGCGCCGCGGTCATCCCTTCGACACCGTACTTGCTGGCGCAGTAGGGCGCAACGTCCGGCGACGTGCTACGTCCCCAACCACTGGAAAAATTGACGACGACACCACCACCCCGCTTGATCATGGAGGGCAGGAAGTAGCGAACCACGCGGTGCACGCCGCCGAGATTGACATCCATGACCCGCGCAAATTCCGGCGAATCGATTTCCCAAAGCGGTGCATTGCGGTTGATGACCGCGGCATTGTTGAGCAGGAGATCGGGCGGTCCGAAACGCCTCATCGCCTCGGCCGCCCATCGCGCCACCGAAGCGTCGTCCGTCACGTCCGCCACCGCCAAGCAGGCACCGGGAAACGCCGACCGGAGCGACTCGATCGCCGCGGGGTCGCGCCCGCACACGGAGACACGGTGCCCGAGCACCGAAAACTTGGCGGCCATCGCGCGGCCCAGGCCGCGCGTGGCTCCTGTGATGACCACGTGGCGAGAAGAATCAGGTTTTGGATTCATGCGCCCACCATCCCCCTCCGCCTTCTCTTCGCCACTTCGTTCGCCTCGAATGCGGAGTGCACAACGCCGCCAAGCCATGCGACCGGTCCATTCTCCATGCGGCTTCTGCCGCGTAACAACTCTCCAAATGAGTTCAGCGCTGCGGACATTAAGGTGGGGCGCGATGCTCGAACAGGAGGAGCGCCTAGCCGCATGTTCTACCACCGCCCTCCCTGTTCATTGATTGGCGCAAGCGATCAGATAACTTTCTTCCGTGGCCATTCAGCTCGACCTATTCCCGACCCCCGAGCCTCCCTTGGGCGGCGGATTTCTCTCGGCGGTCATGCTCAAGCGGGATGAGGTGCCGAACTGGGATGTGTACCCGTTCAACATACCCGCCGTGCGAAACCTCACCACACTGCCGCTTCATCGGGCCGTGACCTTCCTGATCGGCGAGAATGGGAGCGGCAAATCGACACTACTGGAAGCGATGGCCGTGCGTCTTGGGTTTCCCGGCGAGGGCGGCAGCCGAAATTACAGCTTCGCGACCCGCGACACCCACTCCGGCCTGTCGGAGTATCTGCGAACGGTGCGCGACGGCATGGAGCCGACCGGGCGCGAATCCGACGGTTTTTTTCTGCGCGCTGAGAGTTTTTACCCGCTGATGACTCAGGTGGAGGCGTACGAGAACGAGGCTCCGACTCCCTACGGCGAGTGGGGCGGCCGATCGCCGCACGAGCGGTCGCACGGCGAGGCTTTTCTCACGCTCCTGACGCAACGGCTGCGCGGTCACGGGTTGTATTTGTTTGACGAACCTGAGGCGGCCCTCAGCGCGCAGCGCCAACTGGCCGTGCTGACCCACCTGCACGCTCTAGTCAAAAACCGATCACAGCTCGTCATCGCCACCCACTCGCCGATCCTGCTCGCTTATCCGAATGCCGTTATCTACCAATGCGATGAGGATGGGCTCCATCCCGTCGCCTACGAAGAATCGGACGCCTACCGGCTCACGCGCGAATTCCTGCGCGGACCAGAGCGCATGATGGAACGCCTATTCGCCGAGGAGCCTCCCTGAGGGCTCTCAACATGAGATCCTTCGCGTCCTCGCCGTGACCGGCCAAATTTCCGCGGCCTCGTCGCCGCCGCAAACTACGTGAACGAATGAATGCAGGGCCATGGTCGGGCAGATGTGCCATGGGATGCCGGCGAGCGGCGTGCCGACGGGAAATTCGCCCGCGCGGTCCGTCTCCAACACCAAGTGCTCCTCGTTGTGCATGACCGGTCGCGCTTCGGGCAAAGAGGGAAAGATCACTCGCGGATGCGGCATTTCGCTGGCCACCGCCTTATGGCCGAGATCGAGACAAAGCCGGTCGGGCGCGGGCCGGCTGATCACCCGGGTCAGCAAAATGACCGCGCGCCGGAAATCCAGGTCGGGTAAATTCTGGCCGTAGCCCGCATCCCAGAGTACGCACGTGCCCGGGCTGCATTCGCCTTCGGACCGTCGCGCATGGACGGGGAATGTGGGTGTACCGCCCATCACAATCGTCGGCACCGGCCATCCGGCAGTACGCAACCGACTGGCCAGCGCGGCCACCGGTGCGAAAGCGTCGTGGCAGGCCGCCTCTCTCACCGCCACGTCGCTTTGATGCAGGTGGCCGTCGTAGGCGTGCAGGCCGGCCGCGACCAAGCCTGGGCTGGCGGCCAACTGGCGGTAGAGCAGATCGGCCGCGTCAGGCGCCACCCCCGTCCGATGCTGGCCGACATCGAGGTCGATCAGGACACGAAGACGCGTGCCGGCGGCCACGGCTTCGGCATTCACCTGCTCCAGCGCGACCGCCTCATCGGCCAATCCGGCGAAGACGACACGGGGAAACGCCCGTATCAGGGCGAGGAGGCGGCTTGTCGTTGGACCGACTAATGGCGCGGCCAAGAGCACGTCCGTGGCGCCGGCCGACGCCGCCATTTCCGCCTCGGCGAGGGTGGCGCACTTGGCCTTGGTCACGCCAAGTTCCGCGAGCCGTGCGACGATTTGGGGGAGTTTGTGCGTCTTGAGGTGCGGGCGCAGGCGTTCGGGCGACGGTGCCATCGCGAGCATTCGACGCAGGTTTTCTTCCACCGCTCCCCAATGCAGGATAACGGCCGGCGAGGGAATCGACGCGACGTTCGCGGGAAGCAGCGCGTTTCCGGTCATGGTCAGGCCAATTCAAAAATGACCTCGATTTCCACGGAGATGTTTCCAGGGAGCGGTCCCATCCCCACGGCGCTCCGGGCTCCGATGCCGTGTTCCTCGCCAAAGACCAAGGCAAACAGATCGCTGCAACCATTGATCACCTTCGGATGATCCAGAAAATCCGGCGCGGAATTGACCATGCCCAGCGTCTTGATGACTCGCCTGATCTCGTTCAGGGATCCGAAGTGCGATCGTAGTGTGGACAGAATGGCCAGGCCGACTTGGCGGGCCGCCGCGTACCCAGCCTCCTGCGTGAGGTCGGACCCGACGCGACCCGTGATCAGCGAGCCGTCCGTCCGCACCGGTCCATGCCCCGACACGTAGGCCAAATTGTTCACCACGACGACGGGACGGTAGACGGCGACCGGTCGCGGAGCGGGCGGCAGTTCGAGCGAGAGCGAAGCGAGACGTTGTTCGTGGGTCATGGAATTGTTGAGGAATCGAGATTTAATGAGTGGAAGCTCCGGGTCCGTGCTCGCGCGTGAGCGCCTATCGCTGACCCTCGATACGATACAGGGCGCTGTCCGTGCGAATGAAAAACGCGCCGTCCACCGCCGCCATGGTCGCCCATTGTTGGCCATTCAGCTTGTTTTCCGCCAGTTTTTTGAATTCAGGCGTGGCCGCCAGCACATGGGTCACACCTTCGCGGGAGGTGGCGTAGAGGCGTCCATCCGCGGCGATCGGCGATGCGTTAAAATTTCCCCCAAGCCGTTCGCGAAACTTTTCCTCTCCCGTGCGGGCGTCGACGCAGGAAATCATCGACTGATCGGCGAGAAAGAAGACGTGGTCCCCCACTACCAAGGGGGAGGGAATGGTCGGCACGTTTTTCTTCACCGTCCACACCAGCTCCGGTTCGCCCGCGGCCCCACATTTCACCGCCTGCAGTGATGGTTTCATGAAGCCCGTGCTGAAGATGACCAGCCCATGCGCTTCCACCGGCCGGGCGCTGAGCGAGAAGCCCAGTTCGCCATAGGGCTTGCGCCAAAGCTCCGCACCGGTGGAGGGGTCATAGCCGTAAATCCAATCCGCTCCATTGCTGAAGAGCACTGGCCGTCCGTCCCGCTCCAGCACCAGCGGAGTGGCATAACTTTTCTGCAGCTGCGGATTCGGATGCAACTCACCCGACCGCTTCGTCTCCCAGGCCAGCTTGCCCGTGGCCACGTCGAGGGCGACGATGCGCTGAGTGTCACTGCCATCCGCATGAAAAATCAACTTATCAGCGCAAACGACGGGTGAGCTGCCGGGACCGTTTTCGTGCATGAGTTGGATCTCCTGATTCCGCCACAACACCGATCCGGTGGCAGTGTCGACGCTGGCTGTGCCGAACGTGCCGAAATGAGCGAAGAGTTTGCCGCCGGCGATCACCGGTGTGGGCGAGGCGTAGCTGTTCTGCTGGTGGACCCATTGCGGGTCCTTGACCACAAAAAGTTCGGTATCGTGCACGACCCGGCCGGTGGCCGCATCGAGCGCGAGCGCCCGCAGCTTCACATTCGAAAGCAGCGTGAGCGGCTGGTCGCTCGTGTTCGCCTTGAGCCGCTCCTTCGCTTCGTCCGGCGTGCACGGCACCTCGATGGCGGTCGTTACCCAAACGCGGCCATCGGCGATCACCGGCGATGACCATCCGCGGCCGGGAATCGGCGATTTCCAGCGGACGTTCTCGGATTCGCTCCACGTCAATGGATAGCCGGTCCCGTCGGCCACTCCATCCGCTCGCGATCCACGCCATTGAGTCCAAGCCCCGGAGGTGGCGGGCTCGGCCGTCGGAGCGGCGGATGTCGATTTGGTGGACTCGGTTGGCGTCGCGGTTTCTCCCGAGAGAACCACTGTGGTGATTTGCTCGGCCTCGGTTCCCGGTGTGAGCGGGCGCGTCACCGTCTTCCCGGCGGCCTCGACTTTGAGCGTGTACGCCACGCCCGGCCGGAGCAAAAATGGCAGGATGTTGTTCAAGTCCGCCGACTCGTCGCGGCTGATGCCGGTCCAGCAGCGCCCGGCTTCCGCCGGATCACAGACTTCGACACGTGCGGCCACCCGCTCGCCATCAGGACGGTCGAGCACTCGGACCAGCACGCGCACTTGTCCTTCCGGTTCAGCCGGCGCCGCCCCCGTGTACCGCCGGGTCACATTCACCGCCGGCACCCAGTCGATGTGCTGACTCCAGACCAGTGGAAAACTGATCCCCGTGGGCCGGAAGCTGCTCGCATAAATCCGGTGGCGCGGATTGGCGTCGTCAGCCTTGGCCGCATCACCGACGAACCATCCGCGGTTCAGGCCATTGGGATCCGGCTCGGCGGCCCCGGCGAAATGCCAGCCGTTGTCCCAGACCTCGACCCACGTGTGATTGCCCCGAAGGTTCGTCCACATCGGCGTCCCGACCACCCTTGCGGGAATACCCACCGCCCGGCATGCGTCAACCAACAGGATCGACAACCCGCTGCACGTCGCCACCCCGCTCGCCATGCTTTCCAGCGCACTCTGATCCGGCTTCTTGCGGGCCGTCGAGTAACGCACATTGACGACCGGAAACAGCTTTTGATTGAGCACCTGGGCCGCCTCGCCCGGCAATCGGCAGTCTTTGATCAAAGGAAGCGCGATCTCCCGGAGCTTTGCCCGCCCACCGTCGCGCGTTTCGTTTAAGCTGGCATACGGCAGCACGTCGTTCAGAAAAACATCCTTGGGCACCAGCGAAGCCCAGGGGGCCCGGGCTATCGCCTCGTGAGCCAGCGCCACAGACGAAAGCAGGAAATCCGCCTTGAGCGCCGACCGGTCGACCGGCGGCATGTGATCGACGAGGAACTGCATCGATTCCCGTTGATCCGCCGGCGCTTCGAGGAGCGCCCGCCGGAGTTCGCCGGCATTCTCACCGGCGGCGGCGACGACCGCCTCCGTGGCCGCCGGCCACCATGCCCCTTTCGTCTCGGCGACGGCCGCAGTGGCTGACAGAAATAACAAGAATGGAGCAACACAACTCCGCAATATAACGCGTTTCATCATGGCTTGACCTCCTTGATCAGGGAATCGTGGCGAATCGACCACCGGCGAACGGAACCATCGGGCAGAGTGAGGTCAACCTGGCATTCATAGCCGTCCGCCGTCGGCCGCAGTTCAGGCACACCCGATGGCCCGCCGGCTTGAGGCTGGAGGCCGAGTGCCTCGAGCGAGTCGGCCCACCCGCCATGCGCCGTCTGATAGTCCTTTTGGGCGTAATACACTTCCTGCAAGGCGTCGCGCGCCAGCGCGGAAACATCCGGAACAAAGGGCTCCGTGCCCGGGTCGGTGCGTATGAACTGGACATACCCCCAGCGCTCCGGCCGGTGCATGTCGACCACTCCCTGCGGCGACCAGACCCAGTTGTTCTCCGGAGTACCCGGAACCTTCGTGTAGCGCCCGTCCTTGGTGTCGATCTGCCATTGCACACGCGAGAACCCGATGCGCCATTGGTCGCCCGCGGCGGGCGGAGCGGGCCGGTGCGCGTGCTCGCTGAGAACCTTCCATGGGATAGCAATTTCCACCGACCAGCCATCATCCCGATCGGCCGGGTTGTTGAGCGTCCCGCGCACATGGACCGCCGTCTTCAGGCCGGGAATCTCCCATTCGTTCATGGCCGGCCCGCCGTCCTTGTAGGGTTTCGGCAAAAACAAATCCCAGCCTGTATTCAGCGCGTTCATCTCGAACTCGTAATACTCGTGCGAATCGCTGTCGGGATCAATGAACACCTCGAAATCTGGATCCTGGAAAATCACGGAGTCGTGCTCGGTCAGCGTGCCCCAGACGTGCGGTTCCTCCAGATCGGCCGCAATGTAAAAATGCGTGTCATCCCAGAGCATCTTCGCTCGCGTGCGGAAATGCGGGCGCGGCTTCGCGTCGCCTTCGATGTCGACGAAGGCGTCGGTCCAGGGTGCCGCCGCCCAACTCGCCTCGTCAAGCTTGCCATCGATCGTCAGCGGCTGAACGGCACGCGAACAGACGTAGCCGCGGGGAACCTGTTTCAGCATTTTGGTGCGCCAGTCCGAGAGATAGCCGGACGCGGCCGGTTTGGGCGGATCGTCGGGCTGGGACTCAGTGGCAGGCGACTCCGCGAGGCAAAAACCGCATGGCATCCCCACGAGCAGGCAAACGGGCATCAATTTCATGCGCCCGACCCTTCACTCATGCGGGCGCCTCGCAATCGAAGATTCATGCGGAAGCGAGAGGCGAATGTTCTCGATGACCAGGGACGACGCGATCTTGTCCATGCAGCGTGGCAAGCCGCGGACGACATCGAGACAGAGACGATGCGGCTCGTCATGTGGCTGCCCGTCGCCCAGCGCCACCGTGCGTGACCTCCAGCACCCACCATGGGCGCAGCAGGGCAGCGTCCCCACGGTGTGGAGAAATCGGTGGGTGGGGTAGGCTTCCCAGTGCGGCGGCTCGCGGCCACCGGCAATGACCACGCATCCGCGACTCGTCCGCGCCGGCGGCCGGACCGGCACCGCCGAGGCCAGGTGCATCAGCAGCGTGACGGGACAAAGAACGCCATCCGCATGGTAAACGAGCCGAATCAGCTCGCGCATCGACGTCTTTCCCCGCAGGTCAAGCACATGCCGCAAGGGCGGGTGGAAATGACCCATTTCTCCAACCTGGACGAAAAAGACACGGCCCCGCAGAGCGTCGACCACCTCCTGATACCGCCGGCGCGACCACCATTTGATGGTGTAGTCATATTTTCCACCTGCGGCGACGATCCAATACGGCTGTTCCTCCCCCAAGTGTTCGACCACCGGTGAAGGCAGGGTCTTCTCATCTTCCGACAAATGAATGTCTCCCTTGAGTTCCGTGGGGCGAATGCCCAACCCGAGCCGGTCGTTGAGATGCTCGATGAATCCATAGAGAAAGTGCACCGGCGTCTGATTCGAAATGTGGATAAGCGGGTAATGGCACTTGATCACGCGCACCTCGGGGTCATTCTCGTCGAGCGCGGTAAGATGCGGGTTGTTTTCCCAAAGCGCCGGACACGACGTGCGCACGTCCGTCGCATACAGCCCCGGATAACATCGATGCAAGTCACGCACCGCGGCGGTCAGCATCACGATGTCGCCCGGCGAAAGAAAGCACTTGAGAATGAGCATTTCCATCGGGCGACAGGTCGTTTGGGTCGGCGTCCATCGACGTCTACCGGATGCGGAGCGCTCCGAATAGTCAGCTACCCTGGCGTAATTTGCAATTCATTACCCAGTTTTGCCTGTCCCTTTGCGCCTTCCTTGCTCCCCTGCGGAGAGTAGTCGTACGCGGTTGCCCCGGTGATAGCAGGCTCGACACCCCCATTCCCGCTCGTACGCTGGGCGGTCATGAAAACCGCCGTACTGCCGATACTGCTGCCCGCCTTCCTTCTCCCCTCCCCTCCCCTGGCCGCCGTGCCAGCCGGTCCGGAAATCGTCCCTGGTCCGTACGTGCTGGGGCCGGATTCCCAACCCCAACCCGACACCCCACAGGGCCGCGAGGAAAAAATCCAGCTGCCGACCAGCCGAATCTTTCCCGGTGCCGACCACGACTGCTGGCTCTACGTCCCCGCCCAGTACAATGCCGCCCGTCCGGCTTGCGTCATGGTGTTTCAGGATGGCGGCGGCTACGTCACGCGCGACGGCCAATGGCGCGTGCCGGTCGTCTTCGACAACTTGATCGCTAAAAAGGAAATGCCGGTCACCATCGGCATCTTCATCAACCCAGGGGTCGTGCCCGCCGCGCGCGAGGACGCCTTGCCGCGATTCAACCGGAGCTTCGAGTACGACGGGTTGGGCGACCGTTATGCGCGCTTCCTCATCGAGGAAGTGCTGCCGGAGGTGCGGAAAAAGTACCCAATCAGCGAAAACCCAAATGACCGGGCCATCGGCGGCGCCAGCAGCGGCGCGATTTGCGCGTTCACCGTGGCCTGGGAGCGACCCGACGCCTTTCGGCGCGTTTTTTCTACTATCGGCACCTACGTCGGGCTGCGGGGCGGCAA
>JBJXFS010000002.1:0-14831 GCA_046155625.1 Verrucomicrobiales bacterium
TATGAAAATGGTTGGCCATGAGGCAATAGGTAATAATGCGCAGACCATACAATTTGGCGTAAAGACGCATGTATTTGACGAATTGTTCTTTTTCGGCTTCGCCGAAGACCTTCTCGCGGTTCACGACTCGCGAAACACAGTGATAAATGGCGTAGCTGGACCCAGCGGGAGCGAGCAATCGGGGACGGCGCATATGGGATGGGGTGAAGTGTTCGCGTCATACGGGGTGGGCCGGCTGCGCCTTTCAAAGTGGCGCCACATTTACAGAGGGACGGGCAAATTAAGGACGGGAGGCTCCGGTCCCGGGCAGGAGGTGACTTGCGGCTGCGGCACTACTTCTCTGCGCGAATCGGCTGGCCGGCTTGAAGTCGTTTCAGGGTTGCTTTGAACTGCTGCACCTGCGCGGCGTCGGTCGTTAACTTGAGGGCCGCCTGCATGGCGGCCGTCGCGCGGGCGAAGTCGCCGGTTTCGGCAAAGGCGGCGGCGAGCGTGGAGAGTGTGGCCGGGTTTTGACCGCGGTCAGCGTTCACGATGGCCTGCGCGATTTTCAGCGACTCTGCTCCATGGCGCACCGTGGCATCAAGGTCGGTGGCCAGCAGCCATGCGAGATTGTTGGCGGCAGGGAGCAGGTCGGGGCGCAGGCGCAGGGCTTCGCGGTAGTGCGGCAGGGCTTCTTTGCCGCGACGTGTGACGTGGAGGAGATTGGCGAGCTGGAAGTGCGCGATGGCGTCGGTGGCGTCGAGTTTGATGACGGTGCGGAAACGGGTGATGGCGTCGTCGCCGCGACCGGTGGAGGCTTCAGCGAGTCCGAGATTGAATTGGAAGGAGGCGTCGTTCGCGAACGCTGTCTGAGCTGCGATCAAGTGCTTGCGCGCGGGTTCACCGGCATTGCGCTGAAGCAGGGCGATGCCGGCGTCGCGGTGGAAACCGGGATTGTCAGGCGCGGAGGTGAAGAGGCCGGCGAAGGTGGCGATGGCTTCGTTCAAGCGGCCATCGGCGAGGTGCAGTTGGCCCAGATGCGACTGCACGTCAGGTGAGGGAAACTGGCGGTCGTACTGCGCGAGATACGCGGTGCGCCAGGCAGGCTGGCCGATGCTGGCGAATGCTTCGGCGTAGCGGAGCGGTTGTGGCGGAAATGGTTGTGAGGCCCATCGTCCGGCAAAGGGCACGGCGGCATCGCGCTGGGCTTCGGCGGGCTTGTCCAGCAACGCGGCATCGGCGAGAAGCAAGGTCACGGGCACGGGGCCTTTGTAGATGGCGGCGACGCGGCCCGATTTATCCAGGAGGAAGCTAGATGGAGCGGGCAGGGGAGTCTGCAGTTCGACGGTGACGCGGTGGAGCAGCTCCATGGACTCGACAAGAACCGTGGAGGCATTGGCGGCGAGAAAAGGAAAGCCTTTGGGCGGCGCGGCAAATTTTCCACCCTCTGTCAGGCCGTCCATGTTCACGGCGAGAATCTCCAGCCCGGCGGCTTTGATGACTTTTGCGTGCTTCGTCCATTCGGCCATCTCGGTGATGCAGGGCGCGCAAGTCTTCGACCAGAGATTCACCAGCACGGGCTGGCCGGCGGCGGGAATGGCGGAGTTCTGCAGCAGCGAAATGCGTCCCACGAGCCATGTGCGCATGGTTTCCTCTTCCGGCGGTTTTGGATAGTCACTGACGGCGAGAGCAGACTTTGCCGGCGGCGGAATGACTTCCGCTTTGCCGGTACCCTGGACGATCCGCTGATGTTTTCCAGCCACTACGCCGGTGATGTCCTCCGCCTTGCCGCCGGGCCAGTGAATGGTGACTCGCTCGACATTCTCCACGCTGCCGAGGCCGAAAGGCAGCCACTTGGACGACTGCGCGAGGAATCCTTCGCCGGCGCGCAGGCTGCGCGTGCGCATCTGACCGCCGGGCAGCGTGATGACCACGCGGGCGCCGATGGCGTCGCGATTGCAGGTGGTGCCTTTGAGTTGCAGTGTGAGCCAGTTGCCGGTGGCGGTGCTGGCGTTGCGCAGCAGCCGGACCCGCGGGGCGGTGCGATAGCTCACCCAGAAGTCGGTCTTGCCGTCGCAGTCCCAATCGCACGTCGCCACGGCCCGGCCGTCGTCGTCATAGCCGAGTCCGCTGCACGCGGACGCATCGGCGAATTTGCCGTCCTGCGTGTTGAGAAAGCACGTGTCTTTCTCATGCCCGCTGAAGGAGCGGCCCTGACCGATGAGTTCGCTGAGGGCTTTCCAGCCACGGCGGTAGCGTTCCGCCTGATCCGGCGAGGCCTCCGTGGTTTGAGGTGATTGGGACACGACCTGCCGCCAGTAGAAACTTCACAAGTCGCCCGTGTCTTCCGTGGTGATGAATCCGTTGGCGACGTAGATGTCCTCCCAGCCGTCGTTGTTGAGGTCGGCGAATTGCGCGCCCCATGACCAGCGGGCCATGGTGACGCCGGCGGAGACGCTCGCGTCGGTGAAGGCGTCGCCGGCATTGAGGAAGAGACTGTTGCCGCGGGCGTGGCGCTGGAAGTCGGCATTGGCGGCGCCGGCGCGGAAGTTGCGCTGATAGGCGATGCGGTTGCCGGCGCTGGAGAACATGTTGCTGACGTAGATGTCAGGGCGTCCGTCGTTGTTGGGGTCGCCCCACGTCACGCCCATGCCGGCGGAGATGTCCTCCACGCCCAGCGCGGCGGCTGCGTCGGTGAATTTCCCGCCGTCATTCCGGTAGAGATTGTTGCGGCCGAAATCGTTGGCCACGTAGAGGTCGGGATCGCCGTCCAGATCGTAGTCCTCCCACGAGCAGGCGTAGCTGTAGCGGCGGTTGTTCACGTCGAGGCCGCTGGCGACGGTGGCGTCGGTGAATTTCCATGCGCCGTCGTTACGCAGATAAATGTTCGGTCCGCCGTTGTTGGCATCGTGATAGGGCATGGGCTGGCCGAGAATGCCTTCACTCTGTGCCAACTCGCGCGCCGGATTTCGCCCGCAGAAATAGAGATCGAGATCGCCGTCGAGATCGGCATCGGCAGCGGCGAGCGAATGCAGATTCGCCTCGGCACGGACTTCGGCTTTTTTCGTGAAGCGGGCTTTGCCGTCGTTTTCCATCAGCATGTAATACCAGCCCTGAGCGAGTGCGAGGTCCTGGTCGCCGTCGTTGTCGAGGTCCACAAAAAGCGCGGCTCGAGTCACTTCCATCCAGTCAGTGCCGGATTCCGCAGAGAAGTCGCGCAGGGTGCCGTCGGCTTTGCGGAGGTAGAGTTTGTTGGGCAGGCCGCCCTGCTGGCAGACGTAGAGGTCGTCGAGCCCATCGCCGTCGGCATCGCCGAGCGCGAGACCTTCGAGACCGTTCACATCATTGCCGAAATCGCCCTGCAGCCGCGGCCGCCAGTGATCAATGCCGCGCAGCAACTGCGCGCGGAACGATTCCACGCCACGGAATGCGGCAGGCGTCACATCTTCATAGCGCAGCCCGCCGGCCAGTGGCAGGATTTCTTCGTAGCCGAGCACATCGAGTGATCGCAGCGCCGGTGTTGCACCGCCGGACCACTCGCAGCGCCAGTGGGCATTCTGCTGCACGGTGCCGGTTTTTCCGGCACCGTTGACCATGACGAGCACTTCGGTGGTGAAGGCGCCGTCTTTTTCCGCCGGCGGGGTGACGCGGAATGTCTTCAACTTCACGGTGAGTTCGGTCTTCGCGGCATAAGGCTCGCGAAGCGACGCCATGGCTTCAGCGGTTGGCGTTTCCTTCGCATCCGCTTTGGCCCGCCAAACCTCCACACTCTTGTCGGCGAAAACCTTTTCGCGCGGCGCGGGCCGCCAGCGCTGCGTGCGGAACTCCGGCAGCTTGCCTTTTTTCGCGGCTGGCCCGGCCACGGTGGCGATGAGTTTCTTCAGGACCGTCTGCGCCGCATCGCTGGCCTCCTCGGATTCCCAGCCAACGTCTGCGGCGGCATCGGTGAGTTGCAGCAGCGGCTCCAGCTCGGGATTGGAAATCTCCGCGGAGGCGCATGGAATTAACAGGAGGGAGCAGAGGAAACAGCGAAGCCATGAGTTGCGTGAACGCAGTTTCTCGAACCTCTGCTGTCGCTGTCTCGGCTTGTTTAGACTCATAGCGGCAGTTGAGTCAAAGGAAAGCCCCGCAGGACTCGCGGACGACCAGGCGTGGCGTGACGGTGATGTGCCGAGCGGGCAGGCCGGGATCGGCGAGTCGTTCGATCATGGCCTGGAAGGCGCAGACGGCGATCTCGCGGCACGGCTGGCGGATGGTGGTGAGTGCGGGTGAGACGAGCGTGGCGAAGCCGACATCGTCGAAGCCGACGACGCGGATCTGCCGCGGGACTTCGATGCGGAGCCTGGACAGACCTTGCAGGAGCAGCGCGGCCGTGTGGTCGTTGGCAGCGACGAGGGCGTCGGGCCTGGCTTTGAGCAACTGCTGGATGAATGTGGGATCGCCGGGATTGCCCTCAAACACCTGATCGCGACTCCACGGCATTCCGTGATCGTCCATGGCGGCGCGCAGCCCCGTGATGCGTCCTGCGGCGGAGGGGGCGGAGTGGGGCGGATGCACAAAGCAAAGAGAGCGACAGCCCAGCTTGATGAGATGCTTCCCCAGCATGTGACCGCCGGCGATGTTGTCCACGCCCGCGAGGTCAAAGCCGCTGCGTTGTGGAAACGGCAGGAAGTCCCGGTCGAGCAGCACGAGAGGAATGCCGGCATCGAGCAGCATCTGCGCCATGCGTTTGCTGGCTTCGGCGTGGCCTTCCATGAGTTCGTAGGGGGCGAAGAAGACGCCGTCCACGCGGCTTTGGAGGAACTGCCGGCAGCGACTCTCCCCATGCGTCAGGCTGACATCGGCCTCCAGCCGCGGCTGGTCGGAGCCGCCCCAGACGAAGCCGAATCCGCCGACCCGAGCCATGGTGGCGATCTCTCCGGCAATCCTCTGGAAGATTTCCGTATTCCGCAGGTCGGGAATGAGCAGCGCCAGCGTGCGTGTGCCGGAACGCTGGCCGTTGCTGCTCTCCGAGGCGAAGGTGCCTGAGCCGGCGCGGCGGTGCACGAGCCCCTCGGCCTCCAGCGTGCGGAGGGCCCGGGCGACGGTGGGGCGCGAGGCTCCGAACTTCTTCACCAACTGCGACTCGCTCGGCATCCGGCTTCCGCCACGATAAGTCCCGGCGAGTATCGCATCGCGCAACGACCGGGAGATCTCAGCATGTTTGTGGCCGGGAGCGGCGGGTGTGTCGGGTTGGTTCATTTTACAAGTTCACGATCTGTCATGACAGGAAACTTGCAGAATCCGCGAAGATGTCTTGGCTGGAATCCCGGCGCAAGACAAAATACGGTACACATTGACGACATTCTCAAACGTAATTCTCAATTCTCTTCATCATGAAGACAACCGCATTGCCCCTCATCGCCCTGCTCGCAGGGATGGCCCTCGCGCTCTGGCGCCGCCGCCGGTAGATTCTCCGGGGGAGAGGGGAGCAGCCTACCCCACCCCCCCAACCGCAACTGCGGTCTTATCGTCGCGGTCGCGGGATGGGTCTTTGGTGCATCAATAAGCCACAACCGAGTTTTCAGAATGGCCACCTCCCCCAATCAAAATAGCACGATCCGGCCTCTGGGGATCATCGCGGCCGTTCTCGCGGGGTGGTTCTTCGCAGGATTCCCGGCGCGGGCGGATCTCATTGCCTATTTCGACTTCGACAACCAGGCGAATCCCCATGCCGATGTGAGCGGCAACGGCAACCACATCACCGGCAACGCGGGCACGAATCCCGTTTGGGGCGCGACCACCGGGTTCGACAACTCCGGAGCCTACGATTTTTCCGGCGACCGGCTGATCGTGCCGGTGGACATAAACCCCGTAGCGATGCCGCGCATGACATGGGGCGCGTGGGTGCGGACGGACACGCTGAGCAGCGGCCTTTATAAAGTGCTGGGGCATGACAACGGAAACTGGGACCGCACTCTGGGTCTGGATCACCGGAATCCCAACGGATCGTTCCGCTACACTTCGTTTGTGGGAGACGATCCGGTGAACGCCAGCGGGCCCGTGGAGGGTACGCCGGCACCGTTGAGCACCGCGGCATGGACATTCATCGCGGCGAGTTACGACCAAGTGGAGAAACAGGCGACCATGTATGTGGACCTCGATGCGAGCACGACGGCGGATGCGCTGGTGGCGGTCACGGAGCCGGCGGGATTCGGCACCGGCTGGAACACGTTCGCCATCGGGGCCATTCGCCCTGACATCAATGCCGAGCCGTGGGACGGAGCCATAGACAACGTCTTCCTCTACAATGAAGTCCTCTCCAGTGCTGCGGTGACAGCGCTGCGGAACGCCGGCGGCGTGCGGCAGTTGCCGAAGATCAGCTCGTTCTCGGCAGTGCCGGGCCACATCACCTCGGGGCAGAGCACGACGCTGTCGTGGAATACGTCGCGCGCCGACACGGTGAGCATCACGCCGGGAGCGCCGGCCATCAGCGGCGCCACGGGCAGCGTGAGCGTGAGTCCCGCGGCCACGACGACTTTTACCCTCACGGCAACGAGCGGCGTCGGCTCGGTGACGGCGCAGGTTTTCGTCGCTGTGAACGAAACCGTGCTGCCGCCTCGCCTCACCGAGTTCATGGCTGCGAACGGCGGCAGCCTCCCGGACGGCGACGGCAATTACTCCGACTGGATCGAAGTCTGGAATCCCAATCCGTTCGCCATCGGTCTTGGCGGCTACGCGCTGCGGGACAGCACCACGACGTGGGTCTTTCCCAATGTGCAGCTCCCTGCGCTGGCCCGACTGATTGTTTTCGCCTCGGGCCAGCTCACGCCGAACTACACGGATGCCGGCGGGTTTCTCCACACGACATTCCAACTTTCATCGAACGGGGAGACGCTGCAGATGGTCGCTCCGGACGGCACGACAGTTCTCTCCGAGTTCCTCAATGTGCCGGAGCAGCACACGGACGCCTCATGGGGCCTCGAACCGAACACGAACACCGCGGGATACTTCAAGCCGGCGACGCCTGGTGCAGCGAATGGCACGGCGCTCGCAGGATTCGTGAAGGACACGAAGTTCGATATTGATCGCGGCTTCTTCGATGCGCCCGTCACGGTGACGATCACGAGCGTGACGCCTGATGCTTCGATTTCCTACACGACGAACGGCACCGAGCCGACACCGGCGAATGGCGTCATCGTCCCGCCGGCCGCTGCGGGCCAAACACCGGCGGCGGCTGTGCTGATCAACAAGACCACCGTGCTGCGGGCGATCGCTTTCCGCTCCGGCTGGGTCAGCACGGGCGTGGATACACAGTCGTATATCTTCCCTGGCACTTCCATTGATCAGCCGGCGAATCCTCCCGGCTTTCCGGCGACATGGGGTGTCTTCACCGGCACCAATGGCAGCACCGTCGGCGTGCCGGTCCCGGCGGATTATGAAATGAAGCCGGCCATCGTGAATGCCAACCGGCCGGCGATGATCGCGGCGCTGCGCGCGCTGCCGACCATGTCCATCGTGGCGGACCCGGCGGATCTTTTCAGCAACAACGGCATCCTGCCGAATCCGTTTGGCGATGTGAACGGAGTGGGCGTCTTCACGCAGTCGCCGTTCGTTCCGGACCGGAAGTGCAGCATGGAGTGGATCCAGCCGGACGGCGCGCGGGAGATTCAGGTGAACTGCGCGGTGCGGCTCATCGGCGGATGGAGCCGGCATTACGAAGCCACGCCCAAGAAGTCGCTGCGCCTGACATTCGAAAAGGCGTTCGGTCCCGGCAAATTGAATTTCCCGCTGTTCGGTGAGGGCGAGATTTCGGAATTCGACCGCATCAATCTGCGCGCGACCTTCAGCGATGCGTGGGTGGACAATGCGCATCCGGCACAATACCTGCGCGACCCGTTCATGCGCGAAACCTATCTCGCCATGGGCCAGCCGGCATCCCGCGGCACCTTCGTGCATCTTTATCTCAACGGACTCTACTGGGGCATCTACAATCCCACGGAGCGGCCCGACGACGACTACGCCTCCAGCCACTATGGCGGACGGGATGAGGACTACGATTCGCTCAAGCATCAGAGCCTGACCGGACCGGGTGGGGCCCCGACTGACAGCTACGAAATGATCAGCGGTACCTCCGCCCGCTGGCAGCAGGCGCTGACCGCGAGCGGGCTGGATATGAGGAATGCGGCGAATTACAACAACCTCCGCCAGTACGTGGACATGACTTGCATGGCCGATTACGTCATCGTCAATTCGTTCCTCTCCAACCTCGACTGGCCCGGCAAGAACTGGTATGCCTTCGGTCGGCGCGATGGTGCAGACGGCGGATTCAAGTTCGTGCCGTGGGACTCTGAATACTCGCTGCTGGATTTGAGTGCGAACCGTCTCGGCGTCAGCGCCACAGTCACTCCCACCCGCTTTTACGACCGCGCGAAGCTGAATCCTGAATTCCGCCTGCTCTTCGCGGATCGCGTGCACAAGCACTGTTACAATGGCGGGCCGCTGACTTCGGCGACGATGATCGCGCGCTATACGGCAATGGCCGCCGTGCTGGAGCCGGTGATTGACGCCGAAGCGGCGCGCTGGGGCGACAATCGCAACACGCGTCAGGGGGTGCGCGACTTCCGGAAGTCCCACTGGATCACCGCGCGCAATACCATCCTCAATTCCTACCTGCCGAACCGCCCGGCCATCGCGCTGGCGCAGTATCGCGCGGCGGGACTCTATCCGGCGACGGCCGCACCGGAGTTCAATCAGAACGGCGGAGTCATCGAGCCGCCGCTGATCACGTTCATCAATTCACCGCAGGGCACGGTTTATTACACCACCGACGGCTCTGACCCCCGGCTGGCCGGCGGCGCGGTGAATCCGACAGCAACCGGACTGGCCGGCGGCAGCGTGACCGAGACTTACTTCGCGCTGGAGGCGACGGGCTGGCGTTATTTCATTACAGCCACCGGACTGGGGGACAGTGAAATCGTCGCCGGGCATGCGGGTTATGGCGTCACAAACTGGAAGCATCCCGACTTCGACCAGGCGGCATGGAGCACCGGCCAAGCGATGCTCGGCTACGGCGGCATCACCAACCGCACCATGCGCACCGCGGTCGGATTCGGCGGCGATCCGGCGAACCGTTATCCGACCACCTACTTCCGGAAAGCCTTCACCGTCGCGGATGCCTCGCTGGTGAGCAAACTGCTCATCGATGTCATCCGCGACGACGGCGCGATCATTTACGTCAACGGGCGCGAAGCCGGACGCACCAACATCCCCGCCGGCAACCGGACCTATGAGAGCTACGCCACGGGCGGAGCCAGCCCGGAGGACGCGGTGATTCGCATCGAGTATGTGCCGCCGCCGGGCGTGCTGCGCAATGGCGTGAACATTCTCGCCGCCGAATTGCACCAGGAGACTGCCGGCAGCAGCGACACGGGCATTGATGTCGCGCTCCAGGCGCAAATCACGAATTCCGGCATCGCGCTCGCCCAAAGCGGCACGGTCAAAGCGCGGACGCGTTCGGCAGGCGGCGAGTGGTCGGCGCTCACGGAAGCTTTCTTCACCGTCGCCGCGGAACCGGCCACGGCGGCCAATCTCGTCATTTCCAAAATCCACTATCACCCGGCGGACCCCTCCCCGGAGGAAGTCAGCGCCGGCTTCGGCGATGACCGCATGTTCGAGTTCATCGAACTGATGAACCACGGCCCGCGCACCGTCAGCCTCGCGCGGCTGCAGTTCGTGGACGGGATCAGTTTCGCCTTCGCTCCCAACGTCGTCGCGGAACTGGCGCCCGGTCAGCGCGGCGTGGTCGTGAACAACACTGCGGCATTCACAGCGCGCTACGGAGCCGGCGTGAAAGTCTTCGGCCAGTTCGCAGACGGGAATCTGAACAACGACGGCGAATCCATCGCCCTGTTGAATGCCGCCGGCGCGGATCTCTGGCGCTTCACCTACAATGACGGCGGCGCTTGGCCGGATTCGCCGGATGGACTCGGCCCGGCGCTGGCGCTCATCAGTCCGGCCACGCCACCGGACAACTCCGGCATGAGCCTGCCGGAAAACTGGCGGCCTTCTTCCGCCATCGGCGGGCAGCCGGGCGCGGATGACCGCACTTCATTCGCGTCATGGCTCGCAGCGCAGCCGGATTCCAACCCGCTCGCCGATCCCGACGGCGATGGAATCAATCAACTGCTCGCATTCTCCACCGGGGCGCGCACGGGCGCCGCGGCGCATAGATTCCTGCCCTCCGTGGTGCTGGCATCTTTCACCCTCGGTGCCGGGACTGACAACTTCCCTGTGATCTCCGTCCGCGAACTCATCGGCGCGTCAGGGATCGCCTCGCGCATCGAAAGTTCCGGAAACCTCCAGTCCTGGTCACCCGCCGGCATCGCCCTCGTGTCTGTCACCGATCACGGCGATGGCACGATGACTCGCGCCTACCGGTCACTCACGCCGGCAGGGACCGGCCAGGGATTCCTGCGGCTTCACGTGGAGTTAACGCACTGACGCTGCGCGCATTCCGCAATTTTCTCCATCGACTCGACAAAACAAAAGAACCACAGCCATACTCCATGAAGACTAGAACTCCGGCGCTCTTCGGCGCCTTGCTGGCAACCCTCGTCCTCGTCACCGTTCCGTTGGCCCAGGCCGGCCTCATCGGCCTCTACACCTTCGACAATTCCGCAGATCCCCTCAACGACAGCAGCGGCTCCTCCAATCATCTCACCGACACCGCGGGCACCGATCCCGTATGGGGAGCCGCCAGCGGAGTGAACAGCACGGGCGCTTATGAATACTCCGCCGACCGCATCATCTCGCCGATCGACGTGAATCCGGAGACTCTGCCACAGATGACATGGGGCGCCTGGGTCCGCACGAACTCACTCGACGCCGGCCTCAGAAAGGTGCTTGGTCACGACGATGGCGCCTGGGACCGCACCCTCGGACTCGATAACCGTGCGCCGGATGGCAATTTCCGCTACACTTCCTTCACGGGCAACGATCCGGTGAACGCCTCGGGACCGGTGGAGGGCACGCCCGCCCCGGACAGCACGACCGCGTGGAGCTTTATCTGCGCTGCCTATGATCAGACGGCGAAAACGGTGGCCATCTATGTGGACATCGATGCTTCCACGACCGCGGACGCCCTGGTGGGCGTCACAGAGCCGGCTGGCTTCGGCGCCGGCTTCACCACGTTCGCCATCGGTGGCCTCCGCCCGGACAATGCCGCCGAAGCCTGGGACGGTGCGATCGATCAGGTCTTCGTCTATGATGAAGCGCTGACCTCGGAAAAGGTAACTCGCATCCGCAACCGCGGCTTGGCGGAATTGCAGGGCGTCTTCAGCGAGCCCCACAGCGAAATCGTGCATGCCAGTCCGCTCTTCGGCCGGCTCGAGTTTGAAACGCTGCCGGCCACGATCCTGCGGAGCATCACCGTGAAGCACGCCGGCGCCAGCGGAACCCTGACCGTGAACGCGCCAGTGATCTCTGGCCCGAATGCCGCCAGCTACACGATCAACTCCGCGCCCACGACACTGGCCCCGGGCACGCAGGGTGATATCGTCATCTCCCTGCCCGGCGTCGCCGGCACTTACGCGGCTTCCATCCGCATTACCACCAACGATCCCGACTCTGTCCCTCTCGATGTTCCACTCGACGCAACAGTGGTCGACCTGCTGCCGTCGGGGCTCGTCGGCCTCTACACATTCGACGACGCCGGCAATCCGCTCAACGACAGCAGCGGGGCCGGAAATCATCTCACCGGGACTGCCGGCACGAACCCCGTGTGGGGAGCGACCACCGGCTACACAGGCACCGGCGCCTACGACTTTTCCGGTGACCGCCTCATCGCTCCGCTGAACATCAATCCCGGCGCGCTGGCGCAGATGACGTGGGGAGCCTGGGTACGCACGGACTCGCTCGTCTCTGGCCTGCACAAAGTGCTCGGCCACGACAATGGCGGCTGGGACCGGACCCTTGGTCTGGACAACCGGGAGGGAGACTTCCGCTACACCACGTTCGTCGGCAACGGCCCCCCGATCGCGGGCACTCCGACGCCGGAGAACACCACCGACTGGACGTTTATCTGCGCAACGTATGACCAGGACATTCTGACCGCCACGATGTATGTGGACCTCGATGCCGCCACCAACTCGGACCCGCTCGTGGTGGTCAGCGGACCATGCGATTTCAACAATGGGTTCAACTCCTTCGCCATCGGCGACCTCAGACCGGACAATAGCAGCGAGCCCTGGGATGGCGCGATCGACCAGGTATTCGTTTACAACAAGGTGCTCACGGACACCCAGGTGAAAGCCATCCGCGACCGCGGGCTGCGGGAACTGCTGGGCATTCCCTCCGCGGATCCGGACATCGCCGTTGCACCGGTGAATCTGTTCGGCGATCTCCGCCCCCTCGGCGCTGCCCCGGGTCCTGTGACCCGGCAGGCGACGATTTCGAACACCGGGGCCACGCGGAACCTCGTCATCAGTTCCATCACCGTGACGGGGTCGGATGCCGCCCGCTACAGCCTCTCGCCGCCGTTGCCATCGGCCGTCGCTCCGCAGAACAGCGCCGTTGTCAATGTCGTCTTCACCCCGCCGCCCGCCGGCGGCAGTTTCTCCGCCACCCTGAACATTGCCAGCGACGACGAAGACATGCCCGTGGCCACTGTCGGGCTGAACGCCACAGTCACCACGGACCCGAATGCTGTCGTGCTCCATGACGCGCCGCTCTACGGACGCCTGATCTTCAACGCCGTGCCCGCCGCCATTCAGCGGACCGTGACCGTGAAGAACACGGGCGTGGCCAATGCGCTCACGGTCATTGCCCCGGTCATTGCCGGCGCGAATGCGGCGAATTACAGCGTCGTCTCCGTTCCGGCGCCGATCGCCCCGGGCGCCCAGGCGGACCTCGTGGTCTCACTGGCCCCCGGGGCGGCGGGAAATTTCGCCGCCTCGCTGGAATTCACGACGAACGACTCGGACGCCGGCGCCATCAGCGTTCCGCTTAACGCCAGCGTCGTCGTGGTCGCCGCCGCCACGCTCGAAGCCTTTTACTGCTTCGATAACGAAGCCGACCCCCTCCGCGACGAGAGCGGCATGGGCCGACACATCACCGACACCGCGGGGACCGATCCCGTCTGGGGCGCCGCCTCCGGCTTCAACAACTCCGGAGCCTACGAGTTCACCGACGACCGTCTCATTGCTCCCGTGGACATCAACCCCGCCGTGATGCCGCAGATGACCTGGGGCGCCTGGGTGCGGACCAACTCGGTTGCGCCCGGCCTGCGCAAAGTGATGGGGCACGACGACGGCGCCTGGGACCGAACTATCGGACTCGATGACAGGAATGGCGGGTGGCGCTATACAACTTTCACCGGAGATAATCCGGTGAACGCTTCAGGTCCGGTGGAAGGCACGCCCGGTCCGGTGAATACGACGGACTGGACCTTCATCGCCGCCACTTACGACGAGACCGCCCTCACCACTACTTTCTATGTGGATCTGGACGCCGCCACCACTGCTGATCCGGTGCTGCGCGCGACTGAACCCGCCGGCTTCGGCACCGGCTTCACCGCCTTCGCCATCGGCGGCCTGCGCCCGGACAATGCCGCTGAAGCCTGGGACGGCGCAATCGACAATGTCTTCGTTTATTCCGGCATCCTCACCGATGAGCAGATCCAGACCATCCGCGACCAGGGGAAAACCGCCATCGTCGGCCCGGATGACTTCTTCGTCACGGCATTTAACATCAATCCCAACGGCACCGTGACCCTGACATGGAATTCCGATCCCGGCGCAACCTACACCCTGCGCTACAGCTTTGACCTCATCGGCGCTATTTCCACGTGGCCCGACGAAGCCGATGACATCGCCAGTGGCGGCGCCGCCACCACCTACACCACCGGCATCTCCTTCAGCGGTTCCCAGCGCGTCTTCTTCTCTGTGGAAAGGAACTGACGCCCGGGCCAGTTATTGCATCTATTCCGGGAAGGTGGCCGATGCGGTCACCTTCCCGGTCTGATAGGAATTTGCTACCGGGGTCCGGCGCTGGCGACGGGTGCCTGGGTCATGTGAGGAGGGGTGGAAAGGGGTCTTGAGGGAGGAAGGGGGTGGAAAGGGCGGAAGAACGGGTCAGGAGGAGGAGATATTTGGAGTTTTGGGGTGGGCTGAATGGAGAAAAGTGGTTTTGGAGGGTGGAACGCGATAGAGGGACAGACACTTTGTGGCCCACACACAAATTCTGGGGAAGTACCATAGAATTACCACCATGAAATACCGCATCAGCACCCTCATCACCCTCGTCACCGCGAGCCTGCTCCCCGCCCAAGGCCCGCTCACCCCTCCCGGAGCACCGGCTCCCACGCAGAAATCTTTGCAGGAAATCTGGGATAAGATCGGAGCGCTGGAGGCGCAGAACGCGGCCCTGCAAACGCAGAACGAGAACTTGACCAATCTCCTCCTGAGCATCGGCGAAGCCACGGGGGCCATCCCCTGGCAACTCACCACCGTGGACAGCACGGGCTCCGTGGGCCAAACCGCCTCGCTGGTCTTCACGCCCGGCGGCCAGCCCGCCATCAGCTACTTTGACGTCACCAACGGCGACCTCAAGTACGCCGTCCGCGCCCCTTTCAAAACGCCTTGAGATTCCCGGTGGGCGAAAAATCGCGATAGAGTGACAGACACTTTGTGCCACCCCCAATCCGGGGCTCCCTGCGCTCGTCGTTGTGGATTATTCCGGTGCTGGCCGGCATTGCCGAGGCGGATGGCACGACGGATTTTTGCACGGTTGTAAGGTAATGTTTCACTGGGAGTGGCGGGCTGGGGCCGCCATGGAAACGAACACGTTTTGACATTGCGAGCGACCGGTCTGAG
>JBJXFS010000006.1:0-63532 GCA_046155625.1 Verrucomicrobiales bacterium
TTTGAGGCCCGGGGCTGGTTTCAATGGTCACGATTTCGATGGTCACTCATGGAGCATGGCTGGTTGGCGATGGCCCGATCGACCCAAAAAGGGACATTGGAACAACGAAAGTCACGAAACACACGAAGCTCATTGGGTTAGGACAAGCGACCTCCTCATCCATCAGGTGGACGGTGATAATTGGGCAACGCCTTGGTTTTTCGTGTGTTTCGTGTTTCCATTCGGGTCTTTAGGGTTCATGGCTGGGCCGGGAGGAGATTGATGAGCCGCTGTCGTTCCTCGGCGCTGACTGGCAGGGAGTCGATCGCCGCGCGCGCCGACGCGGCCGCGGCGTCAAGATTGCCCCGCTTTAACCATGCGCGGAGAGCCCACTCGATGGCCGGCGTTCCGTCGGCCACGGCCGGCAGCGTCATCGCCCAGTGGACGGCCGATTCGATGTCCCACTGTTCCTCGATCAAATGCCCCACCAACTGTGCCGTCGAGTCCACCTTGATTGGGCCATCCGGTTGCCCGGCCAGCCACTCTGACGCGGCCAGCGAATTGACCTTCAGCCATTGATAGAAAACCTCGCGGCTCAGCGCATCGACCGGCGCGCTTTCCGGCAGTTCGGCCACGTACGCCATGGTTTCGGCGGGTATCTTCGAGGCGATGGCGGAAATCGCGGCCCCCCGATAACTCCATAATTCAGAATCGACCCCATTCTGCCCCAGGATGGGGTGAGACCGCCGATCGGCGCCGGTGAGCGACCAATCCACGCCGCGCAGGGTGTCGATTGCTCCCGCAGGATCCGTTTGCGCCTGCGCGGCCGCCATCTCGATCAGCGATTGGCTGCGCAGGGTCGGCGAGGGGGCGCGCTCGAGCCAGTCCCGGGCCGCGACCAGGTCGCCCGCCGCCGCCAGCAGGCCCGCATGATCCGCGAAGAGTCCACGTTTCAGCCGGCCCTCGGGGAGCGCCAGGATGGCCTCGCCGGCTTGCCGCGGGTCGGCTTGCGCCCAGCGGGAAAGGACGTGTTTCATGGCATCGGTGCGCACGTGCTGATCCGGGAGACTCCGCGCCCACGCCAGGGCCTCCTCGGGAGCGCGCCGCACCCAGGCCCGGATTTCCTCGCTGGTCTCGACATCCCCGAAGGCCACCCGAATCGTGGCTCCGGCCGCGGGGTCGGTGCGCATCAAGCTGGCGGCTGAGTTCACGTACGCCTCGTCGCCCGCAAACTCGGGATGCGCCTCGATCAACCCCCGTGCCTTGGCCGGATCGACATCGGCAATCCCTTCCAGCACGGAACGCCCGGGCGATGGGGACTCGCTGGCGAGCGCGGCCGACATGGCTGCGTCCGCGTCGACCTGGCCCCAGGCGCGCCAGGCGGTCCAGGCGGTAGATGTGTCCCTCTGTTTCCCGGCATATTTCAGCCCACCCGCCGGATCGAGTTCCATCCAGCGGAGAAAAACCGCCAGCCTCAAGTCGTCAGAGCCGTCGATTTTTCGCCGTTTCAGGCCTTCGAAAAGCCGTTCCAGATCGGCCGCGGTCGCCTGCGGCAAAAACCGGCCCAGTCGCTCCGAAAACTCAAATCCACCGGCGGCCAGAACGGTCTCGACGGACTCGGGAGGCAAGGGGATCGCCGGTTTCCCACCCGGACCAGTGACTTTCATTTCCTTTGGCGGCAGGGGATCGGTGGTCGCGCCCATCGGAAGGCCGGGCTGTACGGGCGGAACGACGGCGGCCGCGCCGGTCCGCCCATTCCCGAGCCACACCCGAATGCCGAACGCCCCCGCGAATCCAGCGGTGAACAGGAGAAACAGGAGGCGGCGGGCCGACATGAGATTCCATTATCCAAAGCCCCGCTTCGCGCGCCATCGGGATTCGGTTGGAAACGCGGGGCGTGCACACGGGTTCGCGCTCGGGAGTTCATACAATTTGGGTGCATTTTCGGCGAACAACGCTCCGAGCGAATGAGGCATCGAGGTGGGACGCGACCTCACGGGCGCGTAGGCGGTGAAGGCGTTCGATCGGGGAGTTCCCTCCACTTTTCGAGTGGTGGTCGCGTGAATGTCCTCGAAGGATGCTGCCGCTGATTGCTTCGTCCCACGTTCGCTTTTCTGTGCTTTGGGAACCGCTTGAGCAGGCGAGCACGAGTCGCTTTCTCCACGCGCCCACCGCCGACGCGCCCGGGAGGTCGCGTCCCACCTCCAGCCACAAGCGCTCGCTGCAACCTGTCCGGCTCGCGAATGAAAACGCCATGGCGATGAAACCCAGCGGCTTCGTGCGCTCGTGCGGCGGCGCTCCAGGTGGGTGCGGAACGTGGGAACTTGGCCTGCGGTATGCTTATGGAATGCGTCGAAGCGGCTCCCGCGGACCCGTTCACCCAGACCCCCTGTGCATTTAATCCATCGACATTTGAGCGACACCTCGGCGCGACCGGCGTCCGAGCAGGTAGTGGTGCGAGCGGAACGACGCCAGTTTCTGAAGCGTCGATGGCGGGGGGTGGCGGAGGACGGGACGGAGTTTGGTTTTGACCTTGAGGCGCGATTGCCGGACGGGGCGGTGATTTTTCGGTCGGCGTCGCATGACTATATCGTGTGCCAGGATCCGGAGACGGTGTATGTCGTGCCGTTTCTGTCCACCGAGTCAGCCGCGCTGATCGGCTGGAGGATTGGCAATCTTCATTTGCCGGTGGAGGTCACGGGCGGCGCCCTCCGGGTGCTGCATGATCCGGCGGTGCGGCAGTTGTGCGATCGCGAAGGCTGGCCGTACGCGGAGGAGACCGTGCTCTTTAAACCCCTGCGTGTCGTGGCCCATGCTTCCTGAGTGGCTGCCGTGGCTTTTGCAGGTGAACGACTCGCAGTTCCCGTCGGGCGCGTATGCCCACTCGCTGGGGCTGGAAGACTTGGTCCAGCGCGACCTGATCCGCGATGGGGAGGGCTTGGAGGTGTTTCTCCGGGATCAAATCGGGCCGGCCCTGCTCGCCTTCGATCTCCCGATGTTCGGGCGCGCGCATGCCGCGGCGGCGGCCGAGCGAGTCGACGACCTAGCGGCCCTCGACCGCGAATTGGATGCGTGGAAACTGGCCGCCGAACCACGAGCGGCGAGCGCGCGCATGGGGTCGCGTCGGCTGGCGATGGTCCGTCGGCTCGCGCCGGACCCGGTGCTGGACGCCTTCGCCGCGCTCGGGACACCACAACACCAGATCGTGGTCGCGGCGCTGGAACTGCGCGGGTTGCCTGTCGCGGTGGGCGGCTGCGCCGTGGCGCATCAGACGGTGACCACCTACGTCACCGCGGCGGTCAAACTGTTGCGGCTCGGCCAGGAGCGAGCCCAGGCGATCATTCGCGCGACACTGGTGGATTTGGCTCCCTCCGTGTCCGCGGCGGTGGACGTGGCCGTCGATCGCGAGCCCGGCTGGTTCAACCCGCTGCTGGAAATCGCCTCGCTGCGGCACGCGCGCGCGCGCGAACGGCTCTTCATTTCCTGAAATTCAAAAAATGAACTCGACCACTGACTCCCTCGATCGCCATCGCCCGTTCCGTCTGGGAATTGGCGGCCCGGTGGGTTCCGGCAAAACCATGTGCGTCTTGCGCCTTTGCCAGTGGCTGAAAGACCGGCATTCGCTCGCGGTCATCACCAACGACATTTACACGCGGGAGGACGCCGAGTTTTTGCTGCGTCAAAATGTTCTGCCGGCCGACCGTGTGCTCGGCGTGGAAACCGGTGGCTGCCCGCACACGGCCATCCGCGACGACATCAGCATGAACATGGCCGCCGTCATCGAGTTGGAAAACCGCCACCCGGACCTCCGGCTCCTGCTGATCGAGAGCGGCGGCGACAACCTTTCGGCGACCTTTTCGCCTGAACTCGCGGACGCCTTTATTTTCGTGATCGACGTCGCCGAGGGCGAAAAAATCCCGCGCAAAGGAGGTCCGGCCATCCGGCACAGCGATCTCCTGCTCATCAACAAAACAGACTTGGCCCCGTACGTCGGCGCGGATCTCGAGGTCATGGCGCGCGACGCCCGGACCATGCGCGGCGACCGGCCGTTTCTCTTTGCCGACCTGAAGTCGGAAAAAGGCAAGGATGACCTGCTTGGGTGGCTGGAGAGGGAATACCTCTTTATATGACCGCGCTTCCCCCCAGTGTGCGCGGCCGATCACTGCGCGGTCATCTGCGGGTGGTCGCCGCACCGGATGCCCGAGGCCAGACGTACCTGCGCGATCAATCGTTCCGGGCGCCGCTCCACCTCAGCAAACCGCATCGCGAGGCCGACGCGCTCGTCATCAATGTCGTCTCGCCGACCGCCGGCCTGTTCGACGGCGATGAGGTGGATCTGGCATTGACCGTCGAACCGGGCGCGCGCGTCGTCCTGACCACTCCCAGCGCCTGCCGCATCCACCGCGCCCGCGGCGAGCGACCTGCCGTAATGCGCCAGGAAATCACCGTGCGTGCCGGCGGCTTCGCTGAATATTTTCCCGAACCCGTCATCCCGCAGAGCGGCGCCCGCTACCATCAAGAAACCACCTTGCGTGTCGATCCCGGCGGCACGCTCCTGTTCTTCGAATGGTTGACACCCGGACGCGTCGCCCATGGCGAACTGTTTGCCTACGCGGCATTGCAATGGCACACCGACCTCTGGATCGGCGAATCGCTCGCCGCCCGTGAGAGATACACACTCCGCCCCGACGGCCCGCACCTCGCCGGCCTGCGGCTCGCCCACCCCGCGGGTCACTACCTCGGGGTCTTCGTGGTCGGCGACGTCCCGCCGCCGTGCGAAATCATCAACGCCCTCCAAGGCGCCGACGTCGACATCGGTTGCGGGCCGCTCGCCATCGACGGCGCCTGGACGATCAAGGCGCTCTGCGCTCAGAGTCTCGTCGCGCGCCAGACGCTCGCCGCTCTGCGCGCGGCCCTGTACCACGCGCTCGAGCTGGAGATGCCGTCGCTACGGCGATTTTAAGCCTGACAGGCGAGTGCTTGAGGCTTGAGGTGGGACGAGACCACCTGAGCTCCTTCAATGCCTTCTTCAAGGCGCTCAAATAGCCGCCTGACCCAGCCAGCGTTTGAACCCAAGAACCGGGATGGACGCCGCGAATCACACGAATGTCACAAATAGCCAACGCGTTGCTGCATGAGTATCATCCTCCCGGCAGGTGAGGGGATGGTATTATAAGAAGGTTTCGTTCGACTGAGCGCCGCGTGCCTGCTCGCATAAAGCCAGTGGATCGCGCCGGCACATGGCATCCGTGTCCCTGACTTTTCATCCCGGTCTCCCTAATTCTCTTGCCATGAAATGAACGAGATGGCACAAGAGAAGAGCCCGGTTTTTTCGCGGCCACTTCGGACGCTGTGGCCGGCAGTGCCAAACAGACGCGAATCGGATTCAACCCAGTGGTACCCGATGAAAAAGGATCCTGCCAATCCCGCTTGGAGTCCGGGGACTCCACATAGGCTTGTTCGTGCCACGGCGGCGTGGGGGTCACTTATTGGCGCGATGGCCGTGCTTTCAGGTTTTACCTCCTGTCCGGCGGAGGATGTCGACGAGCCGCCGCTGGACATCGAGCTGCTCCCCACGCAGCAGGTCGAGCTTTCCTGGCCGGCCTTGGATCCGGCGGCGGTATTGGAATCGGCGCCTGGCCTTGAGGATCCCTGGGCTTGGTTTCCGGAGACGGGGGAACCTGAGTTGGAGGGGGACACCTACCGATGGCGAACCACGCCGAGGGACGATCGGTTTTTCAGACTCCGGTATACCACGGAAAACCGGCCCCCCACGCTGCGCGTCGACGGCGAGCGCACCGTGCCGCTCGGATCGACCCTCATCCTGGATTTGGTCGCCACCGATCCGGAGGCAGACCCGCGGACCTTCTTCGCCGAACCACTGCCGCTGCCGGCGGGCGCGCGGCTGCTGGTCAGCGAGCGTCGGTTCGAATTTAGGCCGGGGGCCGCGCAAATCGGTACCCACACTGTGACCTTCGGTGTCAGCGATGGCATTCTGGTCACCAAAGTGACCGCGATGCTGACCGTGACCGCTCCGCAACCAGGCGGTGGCACATCACTCAGCGGCATCGTGCTCGACACCACCGATGCCGTGGCGGGATCGGATCGGCCCGTGCCCGGAGTGCGCGTGTCACTTCTCGGCCATCTCGCGGTCGCGGTGACGGGCGCCGACGGCCGGTTCGTGCTGGGCGGCATTCCCGGCGGGTGGCAAGTGCTTGATCTGGATACGGCCAATGCTGGCCTCGCGCCCGACGGCTCGCCGTACGCCGGATTCCGCGAAGAAATCGAATTGATCCAAGCGGCGCCCAATAACGTCCCTCGACCGTTCTATCTTCCGAGAGTCGACCGCACCAGCTTGACCGACATCGATCCGGAACGGACCACGACCGTGGTCAATCCCAACCTCGGGGTGTCGCTCACGGTGGCGCCGCATACGGCCAAGTGGGGCGCGGAAGATTTTGATGGGCAGCTTTCGATCTCCCTGGTCCCCGAGTCGCTCGCGCCGGCCGCGCTGCCGGAGGATCTGGGATTCGGATTCCTCATCACGCTCCAGCCGGTCGGCGTGACATTCAGCACCCCCGCGCCGATCACCATGCCCAACGTCGATGGAATACCGCCCGGGAGCGAACTGGACATTTGGTCGCTCGACGCGGGAACGGGCCGGTTCGTCGTGGTCGGGCGCGGCCGAGTGACGCCCGATGGGCGTTCGATCGTCACGATCTCAGGTGGCATCCGCGCGACCGATTGGCATTCCATTCTGCCACCGCCACCCGTCGGCGGCGGATCAGGGAATTCGGGTGGCAAAAAATCCTGCGCCGACTGCCCGCGCGAGACGCGGGAAACTGGTTCGCGCACCACCGTCCACGACGGCACCCTGATGGTCGACCACAGTTTCCCATCGTATCGGTCGCTGAACACCGAGCAGGCACGGCGGCTCATCTACCACTCGCATCTGGCTGACGCCCGACATGTCATGACCGCGGATGTCACACTGCCGCCTGGCACCGCGTTGCCCCAGCAGGTTTCATCGCGCCTGATGGTGGCCGGGATTGACCAAGGTCAGCCTCACCACGTCAGATTGGCGGGCATCGCGGTCGGGGACACCGTGCGGCAGGCGCATCCCTTCGACGGTCAGTCATGGTCCAGCGGCGTCTATCCCTATTCCTTCGTGCTGACCAGTCACTTCCCGGCGAGCTTCGTCGCCGCTCGGTTCTCCGGCCAGTTGCTCCACGACAATCGGCACGACAGCCCGTTTGGAGTGGGATGGAGTCTGGAAGGCTGGGCGCACTTGCACAGGCAGCCGGACGGAGGCGTGCTCATCGCGGAGGGTGACGGCGGCACGACTTACTTTCGAGCCCAAACGTCCGGAACCGGGCGATTCGACTCGCCACCGGTAGCGGTAATTGGACGCGTCGGTGCGGCCGTGGCCGCGGCGGACTTCGATGGGGACGGCGATCTGGACTTGGTTGGCGCCACTGTCGGCGGATCGATGACCGTCGCTTTGAATGACGGATCCGGCGCCTTCCCCACGCAACTCCCTGCCAATCCGGGGGTGGGCGTCTTCGTTCTCGCCGCGGGCGAATTCGATGGCGATGGTCGCGTCGACCTGATCGCTGGCGGGAATGCCCTCGTCCTGATGAAAGGAAATGGCAATGGCACATTTGCCGCATCACGCTTCATCTTTAACAACGCAGGCGCCGTGGGATTATTCGCCGGAGATCTCGATGGGAATGGCACCCTCGACTTGCTCGCTCCCCACCGCGGTAATGCGCAACTCAATGTTCTGTTGGGAGACGGATCCGGTAATTTCACGCCATCAGCGACCCTGACCACCGGCAACAACCCATGGTCGGTGACCGCCGCCGATCTCAACGGCGATGCGCGCCAGGACCTCATTACGGCGAATTTCCTCGCCCACACACTCTCCATCCACCTCGCCAATCCGGCCGGCGGCTACCTCCCGGGCCTCACCGTTCCCACGGGGCTGCGGCCGGCCGCCGTGACCGCCGGCGAGTACACGGGCGACAGCCATGTCGATCTGGCCGTCGTCCACTCCGGCGAAGACTCGTGCCTGATCCTGCGGGGTGCAGGGGATGGCTCGTTCACCGTCTACCAGCGGCTCACTCCGGGTCCCACCTCGGCCCACATGATCGCCGCTGACCTGACCGGCGATGGGCGCGCGGACCTCGCCATTGCCAATCAATCCGCCAGCGGCGACGATCAATTTGCCTTGCTCGAAGGGCTGACCTCCGGCGGCTTTCGCGCGCCGACCGCTTTCCAGTCTGGGCTGTTGCCAGCGGTGCTGGTCGCTCTGGACGCCGACCGCGACGGCGATCTTGATTTGGCGGTCGGACGCTCGAGCGGTCATATCCTGCTCCATGCAAACCGCGGCGGTGGGGAGTTCGTCGACCATCGGCGCTCGACCCGAGTGGCGACCTCACCGGACGTCATCCGCACGGGCGACGTCAATGGCGATGGCCACCCCGATGTCGTGGTCAATGCCAATGGCGCCAACGTCTCGATCGCCACTCTGCTCGGCGACGGGACGGGCGCGCTCCAGACACCCATCCCTTCCCCTCCGGGCAGCCAATCGACCGACGTCCAACTCGCGGATTTCGATCAGGACGGGATGTTGGATGCCTTGGTGGTGACTCCGGGCGGCCATCTCCGGGTGCTGGGCGGAGGGGGAAACGGAAGCTTTCAACTCCGCAGTACCATCCAGGCGGGATTCAACGCTCAGCGCGCCGCGGTGGCCGACTTCAATCGCGACGGTTACCCGGACATCGCGGCCATCGCCGGCACCAGCGGATCCGGCATTACTGTTATGCTGGCCCGCGGGAACGGTACGTTCGAGACTCCCCGCCCTGTCGTGGCGGGTACATGGCCGTACGCCCTCATCGCCGATGACTTTACCGGTGACGGAGCACCCGATCTCGCCGTCATCAACCGCACGGCCAATGATCAAAATCTTTACCTACTCGCCGGCAATGGCGACGGTGCCTTCAGCATACTCGCCAAATCCCTGGTCGGAACCGCCGGCCCCGCGCTCGCCGCCTTCGACATGGACGGCGACGGCGACGTGGACTTCGCCGTGCCCCGCGAAGACGGTCAAGTCGCCGTGCTCCTGGCGGACGGCGCCGGAGCCTTTTCAACCCAGTTGGTCGCCATGTACAGTTTGGGTGACGATCCCCGATCGATCATGGCGGCCGACTTCAATGGCGACCGGCGCGGCGACCTCGCCGTGCTCCTCAGGAATACCGCCACTCTTGCCCTGAGCTTCCAAGAGGAGGGTGGAGGCTTCTCCAGCCCCGTGCCTTACGACGGCGGCAAACAACCGCGCGCTCTGAGCCAGGCTGATTTTGACGGCAACGGCGTCGTTGACTTGGCCGCCGCGGACACCGTCGAAGGCGACGTCAATGTGTTCCTTGGCCTGGCACGGCCGGGCGTGAACGGCTGGCTCACTCCTCCCGGGGAATTCGCCCAACTGACCGCCCTGCCCAATGGCGGTTACCTCCGGCGCCACAAGAACCGCACTGCCGACACCTTCAACGCCCAGGGGCTCCAGCTGGACTCCATCGACGCCAATGGCAATCGGACGCAGTTCGCCTATGACACCGAAACCCGCCTCGTCCGCCTCACCGACCCGGTCGGGTTGGTCACGACCTTCACCTATGGCGGCGAACGCATCGGCCGCATCAATGATCCATTCAGCCGTACTATGGAGCTCGGCTATTCAGCCGCCGGCGACTTGGTCCGCATCGAAGACCCCGATCTCTCGGCGCGCTCCTTCACTTACGACGCCCGCCACCGCCTGATCAGCCAGACGTCCAAACGCGGATTCCTTACTCACTACGTCTACAACCACGCTGGTCAGAACGTCTCGGCCCGCCTCCCGAATGGAGCCATCCGCCGCGTCACTCCGACGTTGGCCACGGGTCTGGCCGATCCCGCGTCCGGCCTCGGTACAGAGTCCGCCCCGGCCGCGCCAGTCAAAACAGCCGACGTCCAAGCCTCCTTCACCGATGGCCTGGGTCACACCACCCTGTACCGAACGATGCCGTCCGGCGCCGCCACGGAAATCATCGATCCGCTCGGCGCCATCACGCGGCTCCAAGTCAACCGCCACAGCCAGCGCACCCGAGTCACGAACCCCAATGGCATGGCGACTGTGCTCACTTACGACGCCGCGGGCAATCTGACGGCCCGTCGCGACGCCGCCGGCACCCCGCTGGAACGCGTCCACCGGCTCGTTTACTCCCCAGACCACAACGATCTCCTGGAGTACCGCGATCCACTGGGTGGACTCACGCAGTTTCGCTACGACGCCAACGGCAACCGCACCCGCATCACCGATCCCGCGGGAGGCGTGCAGTTCTTTATCTACGAAAGTCGCGGACTGCTCGCGTCGTCCACCGACGCCAACGGCCGCCTTACCCGCTATTCGTACAATCCATCGGGAAATCGGATACGCCTCGACGATCCCGCGGGTTTCACCGAACTCTACGATCTCCACTCCAGCGGGCTCGTGGCTATGGTCACCGAAGCCGCAGGTACGCCCGACCAACGATCGACCCAATTCGTCTACGACACCATGAATCGCCTCACCCGGCGGCGTGAGTTCGGCAGGGATGTTGTCTGGCAATGGCAGTACGACGCCGAGGGAAATACCACCAGCTTCCGCAATGGCGCCGGCGATGTCTCGCGGTACACGTATGACGCGCTGAATCGCGTCACACTGGTCGACCTGCCGTCCGCCGGCCTCACGTCATACTCCTACGACGTTGAAGGTCGTTTGATCGTTTCGGTCGACGCGGAAGGCCGGACGACCGTCTTCGATCACGATGCCCGCGGCGACCTCATTCGCGCCACCAATGGAACCGGAGCCAGCCACACCCTGGAACGCGACGCCCTGGGCAATGTGATTCGCGTGGCGGATGCGGGCGGCGGCGTGACCACTTTTGAATACGACTTGCTTGGCCAACCGGTGAAACAAACCAATCCGCTCGGCGGTACTTACACCCATGCCTACGATGCCCTGGGTCGCCTCACCACCCGAGTCGACGCCCTGGGTCGCACGCGCACCGATGCCTACGACGCCGTCGACCGCCTCACCCGCCGCACGTCCGTTGATGATCAGATTGATTTCTCCTATGATCCCGTGGGTAATCTGACCCGCGTGGAAGACGGCGACAGCGCCGCGGAAATCGGTTATGACCCGCTCAACCGTCGAATCAGCGAGCGCACGCTGCCCAAAGGCGGACGGCCGGATGTCACGGTCACCCGCGTGTTCGACGGCATCGGCAAACGCACCCGCCTCACCGACACCACCGGCGGCGCGGTCGATTACGCCTACGCCGACCGCGAACGCCTCAGCTCGATCTCCCTGCCCGCCGGTGCCGGAGTCATTCAGTTCCAATACGACACTGGTGGACGTCCGATCGAAATCACCCGGCCCAACGGCCTGGTCACGACCCGCAATTACGCCTCGTCCCGCATCGTCCGCATCACCCACCAGCGCGGCGCCACCACCATCGGATCGCTCAACTACACGTACGACCGCAGTGGCCAGTTCGCCAAAGTCACCGAACCCAGCATCCCGGATCGCGAGTTCACCTACGACCAGGCACGCCAACTCACCCGGGCCGGGACCGCCGCCGCCCCGGAGACGTACGCCTACTCACCCGCGGGCAACCGGACCGCTTCCCACCTGTCCGCCTTCCATCGGCACAACGCCATGAGCCAACCACTCGAGGATGACACGTTCGCCTATGCCTACGACGCCAACGGCAACCTCACCTCGAAAACTCGCAAGTCCGATGGCGCCGTGACTTCCTTCGCCTACGACGCCTTCGATCAGTTGGTTCAAGTCACTCTGCCCGGCGGGGCCACGGTCGCCTGCCGCTACGATGGGTTGGGTCGCCGCATCGAATCGGCGTCCGACGCCGATCTCCGGCGGATCCTCTACGATGGCATGAATCGCTACCTCGAATTCGACGGCGCCAACACGCTTCGCGCTCGAACCATCTTCGGTGACGACATCGACCAACCGCTCGCCACCCAGCGCGATGGCCAGTGGTTCCATCTCCTGGCCGACCATCTCGGCTCCATCCGCTGGACCACCGACGCCGCTGGCGCCGTCTCCCAATCGATCACCTACGATTCTTTCGGCAACCCGTCCCCTGCCACCGGTCCCACGCTCACCCCGTTCGGATTCACGGGCCGCGAATGGGACGCCGAAACCGGTCTCTGGTTCTTCCGCTCCCGGTCGTACGACCCCCGCTCCGGTTCGTTCTTCTCGCCCGATCCCATCGGCTTCCACAGCGGTGACCTCAATCTCTACCGCTACGTCCGCAATGACCCGGTCAATCACATCGACCCCACCGGTGCCGAGCCCATCACCGTCGGAGCTGTCGTTCTCGGCGGCGCCGCTTGGGTCGGCTCCAAAATCGCCAAATGGTGGTTCAAAAGAGAAGCTAGCGAAGCCATCCGCCAGTCAGCCACCGAGTCCGCCGCCCGCGTCCGCAAGGCGCTCGCCGAAAATGACACCGCCTTCCTCAACCAATTCACTAAAGAACAACTCGACCAAATCCTCGACGCCGAACGAACCGCCAACGGCGCCTGCATCGTCGATGCCGCCCAACTCGCCAGAACCATCCCAGGTTCCACCATCGGCGGAACTCCTCCCACCAACGCCGGTGAAATCATAGCCGGTGGCGTCCAAGACTTCGTCTTCGATTCCCCGGCCGCCAAGCCACCGCCCTGATCGCAAAAAAGACAGGGTCAAAAACACGAGCCGAGGGACAGAAAAATTTGGGATCAAAAAATGGGGAGGACGGCAACCGGGACGTGACGAGGAACTACCTGCGAGGATCGGGTTTCGGATCCTCGCTGACCTGTAAGGCACGGACGGTCCGAACTTTCATGGATCGCCCGCTTTGGGCCCAAGAAATTCGTGCCGGTACCGAAGGCAATAGCCGAGGAACACCCCCCCGACCACCGTCCCTATTGGGAAAGCAAGAAGCGACAGGCCGCTGTAAACCACCAGAAACCAAAAAAACCACTGCGCACGATACCGGCAGCCCATGAGCGCCACGAACATCAACACGAGACCGACGACGCCCATCGAGAGCCCCATGATTGAACCCACCAGCACATCGCCAATCGCTGCGTCAAGGCGCTGAGGATCGTTTATTCCCTCCGACGCCTCCAGCTCGAGCTCGGCGAAGGCTCGTCGCATGCCCTCAGCCGTCCAAGCCAATCCGACCACCGGCCCCAATTGAAGGACGGCTCCGGTCACGGCGAGCCATTTGCCCTTATTCGATGATTGACCGCTCTTGAGACTTTGGTCCATGACACGAATTCTCTATTGAGCGTCAAGCTGACGGTCGATCTTCGTCGCGCGCTGAGGTTTTTGCTTCAGGGCGCCTTCCTGGCTCGGCTCCCTTAGGTTTTCGCAATGTTGGAGAATGTTTTAGCGGGGGGGGCGGGTTTCGAGGACGCGTTGGAGGTTGCGGGAGGCGGCGGCGTGGTCGGGCTGGAGTTCGAGGGTGCGGCGGAGGAGGGACTCGGCCTCGTCCCAGCGGGCTTGTTTGGCGAAGAGGACGCCGAGGTTGTGGTAGTACTGGGGGTTGGGGGGGTCGAGGTCGATGGCGCGGCGGTAGGCGTCGGCGGCCTCTGGCCAGCGGACGGCTTTTTCGAGGGCGAGGGCGTGGTTGTAATGGGTGCGGGGGTCGGCGGGGTTGAGGGCGAGGGCTTGGTGGAAGCGGGCGAGGGCGTCGTCGTCGCGACCGGCCTCGAGAAGCGAGTTGGCCAAATTGTTGAGGGTGTCGATGCTGGCGGGGGCGAAAGCGAGTGCCTGTTCGAAGTCGCTGATGGCGCCGTCGAGGTCGCCTGACTGCTGGCGGGCGAGGCCGCGGTTGTGCCAGGAGGCGGCGTGTTGGGGGGCTTGGGCGAGGATGCGGGAGAAGTGGTCGATGGCTTCGGCGGTTTCGCCGAGGTCGCGGAGCAGGCTGGCGAGGTTGTAGCGGGCGTCGATGAATGACGGCTTGAGGGCGACGGCTTGGCGGTAGACGGCCACGGCGTCGGCGGGGCGATTGGATTGGGCGAGGTGGACGGCGAGGGTGGACAAGGTGCGGGGGAGGGTGGGTTCGCGGTTATCGCGGTAGGCGCGCTCGAGCGTGTCGCGGTGGAGGGTCAGGTATTCGGCGGCGAGGTCGAAGGCATGGTCTTCCATGAGCACTTGCGGGACGTCCGCCAGGCGCAGGGCTCCGATGGGGCCATAGTGCCGGCCTGGGATCGGCAGGGCGAGTTTGATCCATTGGTCGGGCGAGGCGGCGAGCGCCTTGAGGGCGTGACTCCATGCGGCGTCATCCAGGGTGCCTTCGCCGCTGGCGACGAGGCGACCCTCGGCATCGAACAAGAACAGGGCGGGGATGCGCAGGGGGCCGCCCATCCAGTGGAGGGCGGCCCGAAAGGACTCGAGGCGGCCGAGCAGCGCGGCATCGGCCTGGCCGGCGGCAGCGCCGGGCACGGCTGCGGAATGCCAAAGCTGGCGGGCGGCGTCGAGGTCGCCGCCTGACGCGGCGGTAACGGCATCGAGGTTGAGGGCGACTAACGAGACGCCGGCGGCTTTGAGCTGGCGGGCGCGATCAGCGAGGCCCTTGAGTTCGTGCTGGCAGGACGGGCACCAACTGGCCCACAGGAGCAGGGCGACCGGACGGCCGCTGAAGTCGGTCAGGGAGGCGGGTTTGCCATCGTCACTGGGCCAGGCGAGCGGGGGCGGCGGGAGTCGGTTGGAGTAGAGCGTCAATCCTTTGGGAGGCTCGGGAATCGGCTGACCGGCGGCCGCGGAGGCGGCGGTGGGGTCGGGCTTGGGCGCGACTTCGGGTCGGCCGCCGCGCCGGAGGAGGTAGTGGTGGTTGGACTTCAGTCCGGAGAACGACTCGGTTTTTCCGTCCGGCCAACGGACGGTGAGACTCAGCTTGGCGGTGGTGGCGGCGGATTTTCCGAGCCCGAAGTGGAGCCACCGGCTCGACTGCGAGCAGTGGGTATCGCCGGTGGCGACGGCCCGCACGAGTCGCGGTCCGCTGCCGGGCCAGGCAAGTTCGGCGCGGGCGCCGGTGGCGTCGCGGGCGCAAGATTTTCCATCGCCGGAGAGCAGGAGTCGGAAAAAGGCAGGTTCGTTTTTGGTGCCGGTGCGGGTGGTATTCTCCAGAAAGCGGACTTGTGGGGCGGTGCGGTTGACGACCCAGGCGTCGAGATCGCCGTCGCGGTCCCAGTCGGTCAGGCCGAGGGCGCGACCGTCATCGGGAAAATTAAAGCCGCTGAGGGCTGAGATGTCGGCGAATCGGGGGACGCCCTGAGACAGGCCGGTGTGGAGGAAGGCGACATTTTTCTCGTGGCCGCTCCACGAATAGCCGGCGCGGACGAGGCGATCGAGGCGGCGGGTTGCTTCATGGTAGTCCGCGTGGACGGCCAGGATCTGGTCATCGGTGGGCGAGTGCGACACGACCTGCCGCCAGTAGAAGCTTCACAAGTCATCGGAGCGGTCATTGGTGAGCCAGCCGTTGGTGACGAGCAGATCTTCCCATCCGTCGTTGTTGAGGTCGGCGAAGGGGGCGGCCCAGGCCCAGCGGCCCATTTGCGTGCGGGAGGCGGCGCTGATGTCGCTGAAAGAACCATCGCCCTTGTTGCGGAAGAGGGCATTGCCGGTGGTCATAACCTGAAAGGCATCGCGGCGGCGGCCTGATTCGCGGGCGAGGAACCCAGCTTGCGGCACGATGCGGGAGCCGGCAGCGGTGAACATGCCGCCGATGTAGAGGTCGAAATGGCCGTCGCGATCGACGTCGCCCCAAGCGGCGGACATGCCGAAAGCGGACGAGGCGAGCCCTATTTCCGAAGCGGCGTCGGCGAAGTGGCCAGCGCTATTGCGAAACAGGTTGATTCGTCCGAAGTCGTTGGCCACGGCGAGGTCGGGGTCGCCATCGTCGTCGATGTCCGCCCAGGCGGCGCCGAAGCTCCAGCGGGAATTATTCGCGTCCAATCCGGCGGCGGCGGTGACGTCGGTGAAGGCGAGCGTTTCGGCTTTCGAGTCATTGCGCAGGAGCACGTTACGGCCGCCGTTCTGGGCGTCGTGGAGCGGTGCGGGCACGGCCACCCGGCCGGGGGACTGAGATTCCGGGTAGTAAGCGGCGGCGTAGAGGTCGAGGTCGCCATCGTTGTCGAAATCGGCGGCGGCGAGGCTTATGAAATTGTGGCCTCGGGCGGCGATGACGGGGCTGCCAAAGTTTCCCCGGCCGTCGTTCGGCTGGAAGAGGATGTCTTGTTCGATGGCGAGTGCGAGGTCGGGGTCGCCGTCGTTGTCGAAGTCGGCCAGCAGGGCGGCCATGGTGGGTTCGAGCCAATCGACCCCGGCGGCGGCCGCCCGTTCGCGCACGGTGTGGTCGGGTTGGTGAATGAACAGGCGGTTGGGCAGCCCGGCCGGCTGGCAGAGGTAGACGTCTTCGAGGCCATCGCCATTGACATCGCCGATGGCGAGGCCGTGGTGGCCGAATTGTTGGCGGGTGACGCCGGTGTCCAAGCGTCTCAGCCATTCGGGCTGCCCCCGGGAAAGTTGGGCGGCCCAGACGGGTTCGGTCCCGAGGACGGCCTCCGTGCGGTCGGCAAACAGAAGGCCACCCGCTCGGGTGACTTGCTCAAAATCCTCCATTGTCAGGGCGACGAGCCGGGGATCGGGTTCGTCCGCTGCTTGCCGCCACTCACAACGCCAGTGCGTCGTCAGTCCCAATGGCCCGCGCGCCGCCCGACCCGAACGTTCAATACGGACGCGGGTCTCGAAGGACCGATCACCAGTGCGGTTCACACTGAGGACTTTCACCTTGACCCCCGAGGCGTCGGCCTCCGCTCCTTTGGGCAACATCTCGCGCCAAGCGGCGTGAAATTGGTCCGCTCCTACTGCGAGAGGCTCACTTTGTCCCGTGCCGCCCTGCACTTCGAAGCGACCGTCATCAAAGCGCAGGCTCACGCCGTCCGGCCGCAACCGAGTGCCGTGAAACCGAGGATCCAGCACCTCCGAGGCCGATGACTCGGACTCCGTTTCGGCCACCAAGCGGTTGAGGCGATCGAGCGCCCGGCGAGCCGTAACCTCACTGTCCCATCCGTCGCTGGCCGGATCGTCCAATTGGGTCACGCCAGCACGGTCACCCGGTACGGTCGAACCTTCCCACACACCACTGGGAGGCTCGGCGCCCGCGGCCGGCAAACCCAGCGACAAAACAATCGATCCCGCCGCCCACGCGGCGATCCGCGTTCCCCTGCCCACCCAGGTCACGCCCGACGACGGCGACGGAAACCAATGAGCGCGGCGCCCGCGACGAGTGCCGAGACGGCCGGCTCAGGGATGATCGTGGTCATGCCGGTGTTAAAACCCGTGGTGATCCCCGATGGTTGATTGACCACCAAATTGCCGCCAAGGAAGAAATCGACGTTGATGCCGTCGTCGCGATCCGCGCAGCAATCCGACCGCCCCCACACGTCGAACGAATCAACCGTTTTGGCACTGCCGAAACTAACAGTCAGAACGTCGGCTTGATTGGGATCGTCACCGGCTTGGCCGTCCAAATCATGCCACGTCGAGTTGGCACCGAAAGCGCCGTCGGTATTCCCGTCGATGGCCCAGGCCGGAGAGGTTCCCCAGCCTGTGGAAGAGGCGGTGGCGGTGGCACCGACGGAAGCGGCAGCCACATTGACCGCGGTTCCCTGCTCAAACACCTGAACCTCGGTGATGTGGAAGCCGGGGTTCGAAATCTGCGAGGTTCTCGTGATGGAAACGCTGTCCGCCAAAATGGAGGCGCCGTGGGCGCTGGTGGCAATAAACAATCCGCAAAGCGGAACAAGTGAGGCGTATTTCATGATGGAATCGGTGATTTCGTGTGAATATTAATGGAAGAACTGGACCCTAAGCCGTTTGGCGGGAATATTAGGAATCGTGGACAGCATTAGGCAATTTCGGAAACGACGACAAGAAGAATTTGGCGGCAGTTCCGTTTTTTTTGGCGAGTTCCGCAAAAAATCCGGCGGGACGTTTTCACTCAATCAGGGACATTGGAACCACGAATGTCACGAAACACACAAAACACGCGAAAGTTCATTGGGTTAGGGTTCTTTCTTGAGCACGCCGTCCACCAAAAAGCACCGCGATACTCAGCCGATGAGCGGAGGCCCCAGGAATCGGCGCGGAAGGGCCGCCACGGAATGTTCTTTGCTGAATTTGTTGATGTTTTTGGTAATTAGACGTGATCCAAAGCGTCCACGAGCCAGCCGACGGCTGTCTTCTGGATTTTGTGCCCTTCGCCGTATCAATTCGCCGCGCCACCACCTCCCTGCCTAACGAGAGACGCTTTTGGTACCCACTTAATAAAATTACAAACGCCATAAATTTACAAACTCCAGGCGTCGGGCGGCATGTCGCCCGAGGAAAAGTGGCGACGTGCCGCTGCAGTCCAAAGAGCCTGGAGAAATCCGGGGGCGCAACGAGAAAAAGTCGTGACGGCGACGGACGGGTTGGTTAGGGTATTGAGGCTTGTGTTCCTGTGGTCCGAGCCGCCGGCTTACTCCTACTATGAATCCACTTGTTGAACTCCTGTCGCGGCCATGGCCCTGGTGGGTAGCGGGACCGATTTTGGGGCTGATGGTGCCGATTTTGCTGTTGGCTGGGAACAAGGAGTTTGGCATTTCGTCGACGTTTCGGCACCTGTGCGCGATTCTGCCGTCGAAGGCGGCGTATTTGCAATACGACTGGAAGAAGCAGGGCGGGTGGCAACTGGCGCTGGCGCTGGGGGTGGTGGGGGGCGGGTGGGTGGCGGCGCACTGGCTGAGCGGCGGGCGGCTGCCTGGGGTCGGCGTGGAAGCGCGGGAGATGTTTGCTTCGTGGGGCGTGGGGATGGATGCGGCGAGCAGTCAGCCGGCGTTTCTGGCCGACTGGAGGGAGGCGTGCTCGGGACGCGGGTTGATTTCCCTGGTGCTCGGCGGGGTGCTGGTTGGGTTCGGGACGCGCTGGGCCAATGGCTGCACGTCGGGCCACGCGATCATGGGATTGAGTTTGCTCAATCCGGGCTCGCTGGTGGCTACGCTGGGGTTTTTCGCTGGGGGCACGCTGGCTTCCTGGACCCTCGTGCCGCTGGTGATGCGGATGTAACGGAATGAGACCTCATGAAATCACCATTTGAACTGCTTAAGTACCTGGCGATTGGGGTCGGCTTTGGCGTGGTGTTGATCAAATCGGAGGTGGCGTCGTGGTATCGCATTCACGAGATGTTTCATTTCCAGTCGTTCCACATGTTCGGGATTATTGGGAGCGCGATTGTCGTCGGGGCGATCTCGATCTTCCTGCTCAAAAGGCTCCACGCCAAGGCGGTCACGGGCGAGCGGATCGACCCGAAGCCGAAGGAATTCCAAAAGGTCGGCAATCTGGCGGGCGGCTTTCTCTTCGGCCTCGGGTGGGCGCTGACCGGCGCCTGCCCTGGACCGATGTACGCGCTGTTCGGGGCCGGATACACGCCCATCTTGCTGGCTCTGGCCGGGGCGTTGGCGGGGGCCTGGCTGTATGCGGTGGTAAGGCCGCGGCTGCCGCACTGACGCGGCGGATTTTTGGCACGGGCGATGGCTGGGAGTGGCGGGCGGTGGCCGCCACTCCCCCCGTGCCTTGACGGCGGAAAATTGTGGGCTTTCGCGCGGCGGAGTTGTGTGCAGTGTTGGGGACCGGCGCGCGAGCGCCGCGCTTGACGCATGGCCCAGCCCCTTCGTTTCCAGCATTTTGAAGTGTTGACCCGGCCCGACGGGTCCCCCCATGTGCTGGGAAAAGGGGCCATGGGTCTTACGTACAAGGCGTTCGACAGGAATTTGTTGTCGCTGGCCGTGGTCAAGGTGATCGCGCCGGCGTTGGCGGGACGGCCGGAAGCGCGGCAGCGGTTTCTGCAGGAGGCGCAGAACATGGCCAAGATCAAACACCCGCATATCGCGGATGTGTTTTATCTGGGGGATTCGCCGCAGGGGGTGTTCTATGCGATGGAATTCTGCGACGGGCCGAGCGTGCAGGAATACGTCGAGGAACATGGGGCGCTCGATCCCGGGGATGTGTTGACTTTTGCCCTGCAGGCGGCGTCGGCGCTGCAGGCGGTGGAGTCGCACCACCTCATCCACCGCGACATCAAGCCATCGAACGTATTGCTGGTCAATGATGTGCAGGGGAAATCGCAGATCAAGCTGATCGATTTCGGTCTGGCGCGCGACCTGGTACCGGCGGCGTCCGGGGATCCGGGGCTGAGCCAGGGCGGGTTTGTCGGCACGCCGACATTTGCCAGCCCGGAGCAGTTGCTGGAGCAGGAAGATTTGGATATTCGGTCGGATTTGTACAGTCTGGGGGTCACGTTGTGGTTCATGTTGTCGGGGCGGCCGCCGTTCAGTGGATCGCAGTTCGAAGTGATGTTTCATCATGTGAACTCGCCGCCGCCGTGGGAGCGATTGCCGGTGATGTCCGAAGGGTCGTTGGCGGTGCTGCGGCGGCTGCTGGAGAAGAACCCGGGTGACCGGTTCCAGCGCCCGGGCGAGCTGGTCGACGAATTGCAGCGGGTGATGACGGCGGAGGGGTTTGCGGCGGGGGCGGGGCCGAGGCTGGCGATCGGTCCGAGGCGGCTGACAGGCTCGGTGGTAGGGATGAGTTCATTTGAGATCCTGGCCGAGGCGGACAGCGATCCGACGGGCAAGGTGTTCCGGGCGCGGGATGCGCACAGCGGCCAGACGGTGGCGCTCAAATATTTGTTGGGCGAGGTCACGGCGAAGCCGGAAGTCGTCGCCAAGATCCACCGTCATGTGCTGTCGCTGCGGCCGCTCGCCCACCCGAATCTGCTGGGAGTTCTGGGCTTCGAAAAATCGGATGACGGCGCCAAGATCATTTTGGAATGGGCGAGAGGGCCGAGTCTTCTCTCGGTCCTCAAGGCTCGCAATCAATTGACGCTGAAGGAGGCGGCGTCGTTGCTCGGACAGATCGCGGGGGCGCTCGATTTCGCGGCGGCGCGCGGGCTGACGACGCTGGAGACCGATTTGCACCAAATCATGCTGGTCTCTGCCGAGTGGGGCGAGGATCCGGCGTCGTGGGCGAAGGCGCTGCGGCAGCCAGTTTCGACGTGGAAGGAGGTGGCGGTCAAAATCAACCCGTTGCGGTTGAGTCCGGCGGCCCAGGATTATCCGAGTCTCGGGCTGTCGGCGCCGCCCGACGCGTCGAGCGGCGGCCCGAAACCGCTGCTCGGGGCGTACTTGCATTTGGTGTACCGGTTGTTGGGGGGGGCGGGCGGCAGTCAGTCGAGTTCAATGGGGGGATTCGTGTCGCTGCCCGGATTGGGGGCGGAGGCGAATGATCTGTTGGAATCTTTTTCGCTGCCGCCGTTTACGCCGGAGAAACGGGAGACGACGTGCGCGGCGCTATTGCGCGATTTGTGTCGCCTTGAGGCGGTGGCGGCCCCGGAGATTTTCGAACCGGCGCCCGAGCCGGAAGAGGATTTGATGAAGACGCGGGACGCGTCGGTCGGGGCTTCGGGATCCAGCCCATTCCCCGTGATTGGGGGGCCGGGCAGTCAGCCTGGGGCGGCGGCCGTCGCTTCGGGTGGTCCACCCTCCGCCGGGGTGCGGCTGGGATCATCGCTGCGCTTAGGGAGCCAAGGTCGGTCGGGCGCCACGAGCAGCGGGAGCGCGAGCGGCAGTTCGGCGGGTCGGATTTCCGCGGACTTCGAGATCAAGCGGCGTGAGCTTGAATTGCAGCGGCAGCGGCTGGAGGCGGAGGCGGAGCGGTTGAAGCAGGAGGAGGTGTTGGAGGCGACGCGGGCGATGCTGGAGGAGGAACGGGGGGCGCTGGCCGAAGCGAAGAACGAATTTGCGCGCCAGGAGCGAGAGCGGGCGCAGCGGGCGGAGCAGGAGCGCCGGAAACTGGAGGACGAGCGGAAACGGTTGGAATCGCGGACGGCGGAAGTGGAGGCGAAGCGGCGCGAGCAGGAGCGTCTGGAGCAGGAGATCCAGTTGCGGGCGCAGCTGGAGTTTCAAAAGTTCGAGGAGGAGAGGCGGCAGCGGGAAGCCGATTGGCTGCGGCAGCGGGAGGATGTCGAGCGGTCGCTCAAGGAGCGCGAGGAGCAGTCGTTCCTGCGCGAGCAACAGAGTTTCAAGAAGCTTCGGGAGGAGCGCGAGCGGTTGCAGCGGCTGCAGGAAGAGCTGGAGCAGGGGCGCCTGCGCGGTCAGGAGGCGGAAGAATCTGCCCTGCGCCAGCAAGTGGCCTCGCTGGAACAGGAACGGGAGGCGCTGGCTGGGCAGCAGGCCGAGCTCGAGCGCCGGCTGCTGGCGCAGAACCAGGAATTTGCGAGCCTGCGCGAGCGGTTTGAGCAGGCCGAGCGAGAGCTGGAGACCCGGCACCAGCGGCTGGCCGCGGAACAGGCGGCCGAGGAGGCGCGCCGTCGCGAGGAATTCGAAGCCGAGCGACGCCGGCTGGCGGACGAGCGCACCCACCTCGAGGCTCAGCGCGCGGCTTCGGCGGCCGAGCGGGCCGCGGGGACCGAGCTGAGCCAAGCCGCCGCCCGTCAACGGGAAGAGACGGAAGCCTCGCTGCGGCGGCTGGCCGAGGAGGAAGCGCGGCTCGCCACCGAGCGACAACGCGTCGAAGCCCAGCGCGCCGAACGCGAATCTCATCTAGCGGAGGAGTTGGCCCAGGCGCGCCGCGAACTGGAGTCCGAGCGGGCCGCCTTGGCGGCCGAGTCCGAGCGGGTGCGGCAGAGCGGGCTCGAATCGCTGGAGGCGGAACGCACGAATCTGGCGGCCATCCAGGGGCGCATGGCCGAGCGGGAGGCGGCGCTTTCAGCCGAGCTGGAAGAAAAGGCGCGGCAGCTCGAGGGGCATCTGGCGGCGCAGCGCGAACACTTGGAGAGCGAGCGGGCGGCGATCGCGGTGCGGCGGCAGGAGCTGGATGCCGAACATCAGCGGCTGACGCAGGATTTTACGCGCGAGAAGGAGGCGTTGTTGCGCGAGGCGGCCGAGCGGCGCGAGGGGGAAGAGACCGAACACCGCGCCATGATGCTGCGGCGCGCTGAGGAACTGTCCCGCCTCGAACGCGAGGAGCAGAGCCGGCTTGACGCCCTGCGCAGCGAGATTTCCGCCGAGGAAGCGCGCCTCCAGCAGCAGAAGCAGGAAGTCTTTTCCCAGGAACGGCTCATCACCCGGATGGATCAGGAGGCGTCCTTCCAGGATCAGGAGGCCCTGGAAGAGCTTGAGGCAGCCCAGACGCGCCTGGAACGCCAGCGCGGTGAACTCGAGCAAAAGCTGGCCGAGTTGCACCGGGCGCAAAAGCGGCGGCTCGTCACGATCGTGGTCGGCACGATTATCGGCGTGGCCTCGGCCAGCGCCGCGGGTTACTACATCAAAGGGCGGCTGGTCGACCCGGTGAAGCTGAAAGGGCAGGAAGCTTGGGGGCAATTCGAGAACGAGCGCCAAGCTTCGATCACCGCCGCCGATTGGAGCGCGCTGCTGAATTGGTGCGTGGCCACCGATGATCGATTCGAGAACCAGGAGACGGATCCGGTCATCAAGAATTTTTACAAAGAAAAGCGGGGGGTCGTGCTGGCGGATGCCGGGCGCGCGGTCAATGGACTGCTGCAGTCGATCGAAAACGGATGGAAACCACCACCGCCGGACGACGCGGGATTCAAAAAACTGCGCCAGAATCTCGATGTGGTGGCCCAGTGGGATGGAATCCCGAGCGAACGACTGCTGCTACTGGCAAAGTTGGATCTGCCCTACCTGACGGCGCAGCGCAACCCCAGCGCGGCGCTCACCACGTATGCCGCGGCGGTTCGGGCCAATCCGGCGTTTGTCGAGCGGTTGCAGCCTGAGCTGGCGGTGACAGTGCAGGGGTTGCTCGATGATTTTCTGCCGGATCGGGCACTGGACGACCGCGATGCGGTGTTCGCCCAGTTGCGCGCTCTGCCGCCTCAGGCCCAGAACAGCGCGCCGCGTATCTGGTTGCTCATGCATTTGCTGAAGTCGGAGGAGGCACGCTCGGGCCGCGCCACCGTGGAAAATTTCGAACTCGCCCTGCGGGCCGTCAATATGGCGGCCACCAGCGAGGACACCAAGGCATTCTTCAGCGCGGATCCGGAATGGGCGGCGGTTCTCAAGCCGCAATTGGACCGAGTCATCGCCACCATCAAGGAACACCCCGAATCCATCAGCCGCCTCGAGGAAATCTTGCGCGCTACCGCAGACCAGTGGAAAACCGATGTCCCCTACATGATGCTAGCGGGCGCGCTTCAAAATCAGAAGAAACTCGATTACTACCTGCAAGCCGAACAGTTGACTGGAAATACCGAGGCGGCCATGCACGTCGGCCGCTTGCTGGTCGACAAGGCGGGCGAGTTGTTGGGATCGGGCGCGGCGGGGGAAGCGAGGTCATTGGTGAATGACCAGGCGATCCCCCGGCTCACGCGTGCCGCCGACGCGGGCCTGGCTTTTGCACAGGTCGTGTTGAGCGACATTTACCGCAAGGGGATGGGGGGTGCCAAGGACCTGAATCGGGCCTTGACCCTGGCCGAAAAGGCGCGCGACCTCGGCGATCCCAACGCCTCGCTGTCGCTGGGATTGTGCTATCTGGAGAAAGGTGAGGAATCAAAGGATCCCGCGCTCCTTCGTCCCGCCGTCGCCGCCCTGCAAGCCGCGGCCACCCAAGACACGACGCCGAGCGCGGCTCGCGCGTGGTTTTTCCTCGGCAACGCACACAGTCTGCTCGGCGAGACACCGCAAATGGTGGCGGCTCTGGAAAAAGGAGCCGCCCTCGAAGATCCGGAGGCGCTTTACATGCTCGGACGCATCCAGGACGTGGGGCCTCCGTACTACCCGACCTCCAACCTCACGCTCGCCCGCGAAAATATCACCAAGGCCGCTCGCGCTGGCGATCCGCGCGTCGCCGCCAAAGCCCTGGAGTGGCTGCAGGAAAACGCGCGCGCCTGGCGACGGTCCGGCCTGCCCGCCGATCGCGATTGGCTGCGGCAAAACGAGGATTTGGTGACGCCTTGAGCGAAAACGCGTTGGGTTGGTGCACCGCCTTTCAGGCGGAGCGCGGAGCGAGGGGCGCGGAGCGAGGGGCACGAAGCATGGAGGTAAAAGGCTTTGCGCGCCGGGTAAACCCGGTCCACCCACCGGAGGCAGGGGCTGAAAATTCGCTGGCGGGAATGCGCGGGCCGGGGCAATCGTGGCGGGTGGCGGTTGTTTATCCGCTGAGCCACACCATCATTCTATGAACTCATTCCTTCGTCGAATTCGCCTTTTCGTGACCGCCGCCCTGCTGGCGGCGCTGCCCGGCTGTGTGAGCACGCTGCCGACCGACCTCATGGCTGTGCCCGGCATGGTACAAGACATCGCGAGCGAGCCAACGGACGCCTACGACGTCATCCGCAAGGTCGACCGCACGCTGGCGCTGATAGCCGTGGTGCGGCGGTATGCCGAGTTGACCGCCCCGCAGAAACAGCGGGTGGAGCAGGTGGTCACGCGTCGATACAATGGCATGGTGGCCAAGGAAAAGAAGGCGCTGGCGCCGCGGTACGCCGGCCGCAAGGCGGAGGTCCAGAAGCGGGGAGCGGCGCGGGTGGCCGAGGCCCGCAAGAAGAGTCCAGCCGCCGCGGCCAAGGCGGAGAGCGAGACGAAGAAAGAGGTGGAAAAGGTGGATGTGGAGTGGGACAAGGCGGCGCGCTCCTCGGTGGCCAAGAATCAGGGAACGGACTTTGCGGTGCCCGTCAAGAATTCGAGCGGCAAGGCGGTGGTGGCCTTTGCCAGCGTGAAGGAAAGCGGCGTGAGCGTTTCGAATTCGGCGTATGAAGTCGAAGGGACAACGGCCTCCTTGAATTCAAACAAGAAGATATCCCACTCGGGCCGCACCTATGCGGTGCTGGACGAGAAGGTCAGCCTGTAGCGCGTCTCACCGGAGCGAGACCTGCGTGTCGAGCAAGGCGTATGACCGGCCTTGATGGGTGACGTCGCGGCCGCTGGCGGCGGCCGAGGCGAGCGCCTGGCGGGATCCGGCGAGTTCGTGGGCGGCGCTGCTCACGGTAATGCCGGAGTCGCTCACCGAGGCGAAAGCGACGACCGCCTTGCCCTCCGGATTGCTCACCGGCACTGCAAAATCCGCCCCGTGCGATTTCACCACGGCACTGCGAGCGGCGGATTGCCATTCGGCGTCGATCGCGGCGATGGCTTTGGTCTGTTCGGCCTCGGCCTCGGCCACTTCCTGGGCCGCGACGGTGGCGGGCTTGCGGCCGGCGGACGCCTCGCGCCGGACCGCGGCAATGCGGGCCTGGCTGCGCTGGCGGGCGGCGGTTTTCTGGCGCTCGTAGGTGGGGGCAAGGCGCTGCATTTCCGTGGCCACCAAGCCGTCGAATTTTAAGGCCGCCACGCGCCGAATAATTTCTTGTTCGCTGGCGCCCAAGTCCTTGTATTTGCGAATGGTCTTGGCGACACGGGCCAAATCGCCCAAGCCGACTTCGCCGCTGTCGGTGCCCACGACGACGTTCGTCTCGTCGCGTTTTCCGAAAACCGGTCCCTCTTGGTCGGTCGAGTCGGTGACGGACGTGGAGGCACAACCGGCGGCGAGCGCCGCCAAGACCGGCAACAAGTGATGAATGCGGAGGTTCATGGGCGGAACAGGGGATAGGCAGCCATAGGGTGGCTGGCGAAAATCTTAAGCCCAAAAAAACGGGATGGGAATCACGAAACACACGAAACACACGAAAAGCCGAGGCGTTGCTCAACGATCACCAGCCACCTGGTGGATGAGGAGGTCACTTGTCCTAACCTAATGATTTTTCGTGTGTTTCGTGATTTTCGTGGTTTATCGCATGACTTTCCCTCGGTGCCCTGGTCCGGCCATGGTCACTGCCTGTACCAATCGACCCAGGTGACGATGCATTCGTCTTTGAGGAGCTTCATTGCCTTCGGGAGAAAAATGACTTCCACTTCCTTCCCAACGACTTTCATCGCAAAATAGGATCGCTCTTTGAGTTCCGTTGGGCCGGGTGTCGCACCAGTTTGGATTTCCTCGGTGGTCATCTTTAATCCGGTCGACACCTTCCGGCCGGGCGCTTGCAGGGAAAATCCTTCCAGCATCGGCGGCATCCCGGCCGACGTGCGGATCCGCAGCACCAACTTTTCGGGCCGATGGCCAGCGAGCGGACGTATCTTCACCGTGGCGATCTCCGCATCCAGCCGGTAACCGGGCAGTTTCGGGTCCCATACCGGCGCGCTCTCGGCCGCGGCCAGTCGCCGGACGAAGGTCAGTTCAAACGGAGGATGGGATTTTCCCGCAGATCCTTCGACGTCCGCAAAGCCTGACACACCCGCCGTCAGAATGCCGAGACACGCAAGAAAGGTCTTCATTTGGCCCATCATAGGGCTTGATCCTGAAGCGCGAAACCAAAAAGACACCCGCTCGTCGATCGACGCACGACGGATTTTTGCACGGTTGTAATGTAGTGTTTCACTGGGAGTGGCGGGCTGGGGCCGCCATGGAAACGAACACGTTTGGACATGGCGAGCGACCGGTCTGAGTCGAATGCTCGAGTCAGTATGGCGGTCTTAGCCCGCCACTCCCAGTCGTCCCCCGATTTTTTCATGCTTTTTTCGCCCGTGCAAAAATCCGCCGTGCATCAATCCAGTGGCCGTATCAATCGCCAGAATGCGGTCAGCAAAGGTCGGCAGCACCCCACGTCCATCCAAGTGCGCAAGAGCGCCCCTTAAGCCGATAATCTGCCCGTCCCTCTATTATTCCAAGTGTTCGCCGCAGAGCACGTCGTCAAGGTCATCAGACTATGGACGCACTATGAAAAAGACCCAAACTCGAGATAACCGCCTCCCGCTAGGAGTCCCACAATGATCGGACGTTCCGACATTCCACCCGCGCCGAAACCGCGCCCCCCGGCGGCAACTCTCGGCTGACCCAACGCAAACTATTGAGCCTCAGTTTTCCTGGCCTCGGAGCGCTTGGTTCTCCGGTATTCGAGGAAGGCGGTGAGTAACGCGGCGGTAATTACCATTACGCCGATCCAGATGCTGAGCCAGAAATTCTCGCGGCGTTCGATGGCATCGTACTCCGGGTGGCCGGTCGGGTCCATGGGGACGGCTACGTGGGCGAAGCAGGAGTAGAGGAAGGAAGACAGCAGGAAGGCGAGAGCGGCGTTGGGGAAGGCCTGAGACTTCACAGTGGTTGCGGTGGGAACGGAAGCACCCTGCGGGAATCGCTCGAATGGTCGAGGGTATGGACTCCTGCCGGCTGATATCGTGTTTCCAGTCAGGCCGAAACGCGTGTTTTCGTTGATTGGCGTGCCACCGCCTAGTGCAGGCACTTACGAAGTCTGGCCTCGAGGTAGTGGGCGACTTGTTCAAGGGCGGCGACGTATTCGCCGGAGGGGAGCAGGGCGAGGTCGGTGCAGGCGGCGTGGAGAATATCGACGGCAGTTTGGACGGCGCTGTCGATGGCGCCTTGGTAATCGGCGATGCCTGCGAGGACGCCGACTTCGATGGGTTCCTGTTGGATGAGGAGGCGGTTCAGTTTGGAGCGTTGGGACTCGGAGGCGCTTTCGAGGAGGTTGAGGATGGGCAGGGTGAGTTTGCCTTTTTCGAGGTCGGTGCCGAGCGTTTTCCCGACGGTTTCCTCATCGCCGACGAGGTCGAGGACATCGTCGTAGATCTGGTAGGCGGTGCCGAGTTTATCGCCGTATCCGTGGAGGGCGGCCTGCACGGTGTCGGGGCAGTCGTTGAGGGCGGCGGCCAGCCCACCGGCGCAGGCGAAGAGGGCGGCCGTCTTCATGCCGATGATCTTGAAGTACGTTTCCTTGGTGAGGTTGAGGTCGTACCGGCGCTGGGTCTGGATGATTTCGCCGGTGCAGACGTCGTTGGCGGCGCGGGCAATTTTCCGGGTGAGGTCGTTGGGAAACTCGGTGGAGAGTTCGAGGGCGTGGGCGAAGAGTGAGTCGCCGAGCAGGACGGCGAGGGAATTTCCCCAGCGGGCGCAAGCGGTGGGGGCGCTGCGGCGGAGTTCGGCGCCGTCCATGATGTCATCGTGGACCAGGGTGGCGATGTGGACGAGTTCGAGCACCATGCCGAGGCGGAGGTGGGCGTCCTGCACGCCGCCGGTGGCCCCGGCGGCGAGGGCGACGAGGGCCGGCCGGATGCGTTTGCCGCTGGAGCCGGCAACGTAACTGACGTATCCCTCGATGGCGGGATCGAAGGCGCGGGCTTGTTCCAGAATCGCGGCCTCCACCTTGTCGACATGCGGGCGGACCAGCTCGAACGGGAAGTTCTCTTTTTTGAGGCGGGTCAGCATGACAGGGTGGGGGAATCGGGAGATGGATTACGGGGCGAGCAAGGCGGTGAGAGGTTTGGGATAGACGCCGAGGATCACGATGGCCGCACCGAGAAATACGATGCTGGCCCGGGTCAGGGTGGAAAAGGCGAGCGGGGGCGCGTCTTCGGGTGGTTCGTTCCAGTACATCGATCGGATGACTTTAAAGTAATAGTAGAAACCGCAGGCGGCGGCGATGACAGCGATGCCGAGCAGCGTCCATTGTTGGGCGCCGGCCACGAGCAGGATCGTGAAGAATTTCCCGAAGAACCCGGCGGTGAGAGGCACCCCGGCCAGTGAGGCCAGCGCGAGGACGAGGGCGAGGGCGAGGAAGGGCGAGCGTTTGGCCAGGCCGTCGAAGGCGGCAATGTCGTCGCTGCCTCCGGCCTTGCGCACGATGAGCAGTACGGCGAATGCGAGCAGCGTCATGACCAGGTACGTACCGAGGTACAGGGCGACGGTGCCTTCAGGGGTGATGCCGCCGGCGGGGCGTCCGGCGGCCAGCGCGACGAGGAGGAATCCGGCGTGGGCGATGCTGGAGTAGGCCAGGAGGCGCTTGAAATTGCCTTGGGTGAGGGCGGCCAGATTGCCGACGAGAAGGGTGGCGCCGGCCATGATGGCGAGCATAACGAGCACGGTACCGCGTATGGGCGAGGCGAGCAGCGGTTCGAGCAGTCGGATGAGGACGATGAATCCGGCGGATTTCGAGCCGACGGAAAGAAAGGCCGTGATCGGTGTCGGGGCTCCCTGATACACATCAGGGATCCAGAACTGGAGCGGGACGGCGCCCACCTTGAACGCCAGCCCGACCATGAGCAGGGCGACAGCAAACAGGAGCGGGGTGGTGTCACCCTGCCAGCCGGAGAGCACGGTGCCGATGGAGGCGAGGTTTGTCTGGCCACTGAGTCCGAAGAGCCAGGCCAGCCCGTAAACGAGGAACCCGGTCGAGAGGGCGCCGAGGATGAGGTATTTCACGCCGGCTTCGAGCGACCCGAGGTTGCGGCGCATGTAGGCGACGACGACATAAAACGTGATGGTCACGGTTTCGAGGGCGACGAAGAGGCCCAGCAGGTCGGTCATCGAGGCCATCCACATCAGCCCGGCGCAAATGAAGAGTGGCAGGCAGAGGAATTCGCCGAGCCCGCGCTGGCCCGGGCGGCCGTCGCGATACGATTCGAGCACCGGTGCGTATTCGAGCGCGAGCACGAGGACGAAGAACGTGCAGACGAGGGCAATGCCCTTATAAAAGTGGGCCGCCGCATCGGTCGCGTAAAATCCCCAGAGGGGAGCGCCCTCGGTGCGGTCGATTCCGAACAGCAGCGCCCCGATGACCGCAGCCACTCCGACGAGGGCGACGTGGCCGAGGATCCGACGGTCGAGCGTGGACGCAAAGGCGTCGGCCATCAGCAGCACAAGGCCGAGAACGACGATGGCGATCTCGAGGTAATAAGCGGGCATGGGCGGTGCGAAAATCGTGAAGATCGGTGACGGGCAGGGCGGTTACGGCTGACCGGTGAGAGCGGCGAGGGCGGGCCGGACGAAATGCAGGATCAGATTGGGAAAGAACCCGAGCAGGACGAGCGGAACGATGAAAATCAGAGCCACGGCGAGGTCGCGGGCGGTCAGGTCGGGCACCGTGGCGGCATTGGCCGACGGTTCACCCATGAAGAGTGAGCGGTACGCACGCAGGCCGTAGACGGCGGACATGACGACGCCCCAGAGCGCGAGGATGGTGGCGAGCGGCAGCCAAAGGGCCCCGTCGGCGGCGGCATTTTTGAACGCGCCGAAAAAGACCAGCAGCTCGCCGGCGAAATTCGCGAAGCCAGGCAGCCCGATGCCCGCGAACGTGGCCAGACCAAACATCAGCCCGAGTTTGGGCGCGTGTTTGGCCAAGCCGCCGAACCGGTCAAAGTGCGTGGTGCCGGCGGCGGATCGGATGTGTCCGTTGAGGAAGAAAAGCAGGGCGATGGAAAGCCCGTGGGCCACCATGAGGAGCACGGCCCCGGACAGCCCAGCCAGGTGGTGGCTGGCGATCCCGAGAAAAACATACCCCATGTGCATGACCGATGAATGGCCGAGCATGAGGTCGAGCTCGCGCTGGGCAATCGTGACCAGGCCAATCCACAGAATGTTTCCGAGCAGGGCAAACAGCAGAAGGTTCAGCACCCACTCTGATTGAGAGCCGCTCGGCAGCATCGGCAGCGCGACCTTGATCAGGCCGTACAGTCCGAACTTCTTGAGCACGCCGGCATGCAGCATGGCGACCGGCGTGGGCGCGCAGGCATACGCTCCCGGCGCCCACGAATGGAAAGGGAAAAGCGAGATGAGCACGCCGAAGCCGACGACCAGGACCAGGAAAATCCACGCCTGCGTCCCGGCCGCCATCTCGGTGGTGCGGGCGGCGGCCGCGAGCTTGTCCATGTCGAACGTGGTCCCGCCGAGATTGAGAAAGAGGGCGGCCAGACCGGCGAGCAGGACAAGACTGCCGAGGCCGAGGTACACGGTGATTTTCCACGCCGCCGTCCGGCGGTCGCCCGTGCCGTACAGCCCGATCATGATAAACGTCGGGATCAGGGCAAGTTCGTGAAAGGCGTAAAAGAAGAACAGGTCGGTCGAGACGAAGGCGCCCAGTGCGCCCGCCGCGATAAGCAGGACGCAGATGTAATACAGCCGCAGGCTCCCGCGCGTCACGGTGCCTGGACAGGCAAGTGTGGCCCCCAGCGTCACGACGGCGGTGAGCAGGACCATGGCCAGCGCCAGGCCGTCGACACCCAAGGAGAGTTTGAGTTCGGGCGCGCTGAGGACGGTGAGCAGGGTGGTGCCGAGTTGCGGAGTGGGGTCGCCGGCGTGAAACGACAGGGCGGCGGCCATGGCCAGGGCGGCATTGATGCCTGCGGCGACCAGCGAGGTCAGGCGTGCGGGCGCGCCGACAGCCACGGCCACGGCGGCCACGAGCGGAACAATGATCAGGGCGGCGAGAATCACATCAGTGGAGCGAAAGGGCGATAAAGAGGAGAACGATGACGCCGAAGCCGAAGAGGAAGCCGTAGGCTTGAAGGTTGCCGCTCTGGAGCCGGCGCAGGCCGCTTCCCATCACGGCCGCCAGGCCGGACAACCCACGCACACCCAACCCGTCGATCAGGAGGATATCGAGGTAATGCGCGATTTTCGCCACGGCGTCCTGACCCCAGGCAACCAGCTTGGCATAGAGCTCGTCGAAGAAGAATTTCCGCGCGAAGAGCCCGATGCGAAGCGGGTCGGTGGTGCGTCCGTGGTAGAGCAACCAGCCGAGGCCCACCCCGGCCGCGAGGGCGATGAGTGACGCGATCATCGGAAGGGGGGACGTGTGTCCCGCGGGCGGCAGGGCGAGGAATCGACCGGCGAAGAATTCGAATCCACCGATCACCGACGGCACCGCCAGCGCCACCAGCGGTGCCAGCATGATCATCGGCACATCATGCGCATGCTCGGCCCCGTGGTCGCGCGGCTGCCCGAGAAAGGCGACGAGGCAGAGGCGGGACATGTAAAATGCGGTGAGAAACGCCGTGGCGGCTCCGATGAAAAAGAGCGCGCCGCCATGCTCGTGCGCCGCGTGCAGGATCGCCTCCTTCGAGTACCAGCCGCTCGTCACAAAGGGCAGGGCGATGAGCGCCGCCGTTCCAATGAAAAACGTGAGTGCCGTCTTCGGCATCTTTTTCGCCAGGCCCCCCATCTTCCAGATGTCCTGCTCGTGATGGCAGGCGTAGATGACCGCCCCCGACCCCAGGAAGAGAAGGGCCTTGAAAAAGGCATGCGTGAAGAGGTGAAAAAAGGCCGCCTCCTTGGCGAGCAATCCGACGGCCATGATCATGTAGCCGAGTTGGGACAGCGTGGAATAGGCAAGGATCTTCTTGATGTCGTTCTGCTGAGTGGCGCACAGAGCGGCGAACAGGGCGGTCAGGCCACCGGTCCACGCGATGACCGTGGCGGCCGTGGCCGCGTCGGGCAGGACAAGCAGGAATGACACCCGGATCATCATGTACACGCCGGCCGCCACCATGGTCGCGGCATGGATTAGCGCGGAGACGGGCGTTGGACCCTCCATCGCATCGGGCAACCAGACGTGGAGTGGGAGCTGGGCGCTCTTGCCCACGGCGCCGCAGAAAATGGCGAGTACTGCCGCGGTGAGCCACCCGGGATCGACATTCAAGCCGGTCTGGGCGGCGGCTTCGATGCCATCAAAAGTGACACTGCCCGTCGCCTTCCACAGCATGAGGATGCCGATCATAAAACCGAAGTCGCCAATCCGGTTGGTGAGAAACGCCTTCTTCGCGGCGTCGGCGGCGGTATTCTTCTCGTACCAATGGCCAATGAGAATGTAGCTGCTCACGCCGACCAACTCCCAGAAAATGAACATCATCGGCAGATTGTCGGCCAGAACGATGCCGGTCATGGAGAACATGAAGAGCGAGAGCCCGGCGAAATAACGCGCCTTGCCGGCATCGTCCTTCATGTAAGCGAGCGAAAAGACGTGGACGAGCGCCCCGACAAACGTGACCACCAGCATCATGCCCGTGGCGAGCGGATTAATATTGAATCCGATGTCCAACTGCAGCGACGGCCCGAGGTCGATCCAGGACGTCAGTTTTGCCACGGTATCGGATTTCCCAGCCCGAACCCAGAGGATGACGCTGAGGACGAGCGTGGCGATGACCGAGCCGACGGAGACGACCGGGGCAAATCCCTGCAGCCGGCGTGGCAGAAGAAGGATTTTCACCGCCGCGGCGAGCGGCAGAAGAAGAATGAGAGCGGGCAGCAGCGGGGACACGGAGCGGGCGTGGCTGAAAATGGGTTGGAGGACGAGGTCGGCGGTCACCCTCCGAGGTTCTTGAGATCTTCGACGTGGACCGTCTGACGGGCGCGATAGAGGGCGACGATAATGGCCAGGCCGACGGCCACCTCGGCGGCGGCCACGGTGATGGTGAAAAAGACGAGGAGCTGGCCGTGGTGATTGGGCAGGCCGTTGACCAACCCGAAGCGCGAGAACGCGACGAGGGTCAGGTTCGCGGCCGAGAGCATGAGCTCAAGGCACATGAAGATGATGATGATATTGCGGCGGACCATCACCCCGGTGAGCCCGATGGTGAAGAGCAGTCCGCTGACGAGAAGATATCCGTTGAGCGTGCCCATGGGTGTTAGCGTGTCGGTTCCCGCTTGCTCAGCGCCACCACCCCGACGGTGGCGCCCAGCAGGAGGATTCCTATGACCTGGACGTGGAAAACGTAGTCCGTGAACAACAGCGTGCCGAGCGCCTTGGTGTCCTCGTAGGTGACACCGGCCGGCGGTTCCAGCGGCGGCAGGGTGGCCTGACCGCGCGGAAACCGCTCGAGCACGTGGAGCAGGGTGCCGACCAGGCAAAGCGCGACCAGACCGCCGCCGGCCACCGCCCAGGCATTGAGTTTCCGCCGCTCCTCGGCGCGCAGGTCGAGGAGCATGATGATGAACAGGAAAAGCACCATTACCGCGCCCGCATACACGAGGATCTGGATGATCCCGAGGAAGTGGGCGTCCAGCGAAATGAAGAGCGAGGCGAGTCCGACAAAGCTGACAACCAGACAGAGTGCGCTCGCGACTGGATTGCGGTTGAGCACGACGCCGATCCCAAAGACCAGCATGACCGCGGAGGCGATGAGGAAGACGAGGGCGCTCATTTCAGCTCATTCCATTTGTTGACCAACCCGGTGCGCACGCCGCCGATTTCGTAGAGCCGGTTTTTGTCGTGGACCATTTCCGCGCGCGAAACGCCGGTGATCGCGTAGTCCTTGCGGAGGAAGATGGCCTGCTCCGGGCAGACTTCCTCGCACATGCCGCAGTAGATGCACCGGATCATGTCGATCTTGAATTCGCGGGGCGCCTTCTCGACCTTGGCGAATTCGTCGTCCTTGGGTAGTTCGCCGGGGGTGATGGTGATGGCGCGGGGCGGGCAGATGAATTCGCACAGTTGGCAGCTGACACAACGCTCGCGGCCGTGCTCGTCGGTGACCAGGGCGGGCGCGCCGCGATAGTGGTCGGGCAGATGGGCATCCCATTTTTCTTCGGGATACTCCATGGTGAACTTCGGCTGCTTTTTGTTGATCTGCAGAAACGTGCGCACGGCATGTCCCGCGGTGATCGTGAGGCCCTTGAGGATGGCGGGGAGGTAAATCCGCTCGCCGAGGGTCAGTTTGGGACGCTTGAGAAGTTTGGTGGCCATGGCGGTCGAGCGATCAACGGAAGTACCAGAGGAGGCCGGCGGTGAACAACACATTGGCCAGGCAGATTTCGAACATCCACACCCAGCCGAGCCGCATGAGTTGGTCGTACCGGAAGCGCGGCAGCGTCCAGCGGACCCAGATGAAGAAGATGAGAAAGGCGATGAGTTTGGTGAAGAAAACGCCGGTGTGGAGCAGGCCGGGCAGCAGGCCGTGGACGAGCGTGTCGATCCCAAGCCAGGAGGGTGCTGGCAAGGCTTGAAGGAATGCGACGATGGGCTTGTCCCATCCGAATGGCAGCGACCATCCACCGAGGAACAGGGTGACTGTGATGCCCGAGCCGACGATCATGGCGGCGTATTCACCCATGAAGAACAGGGCGAATTTCATCGAGGAATATTCGGTGTGGTACCCGCCGACGAGCTCGGTTTCGCACTCGGGCAGGTCGAACGGGAGGCGGTTGGTTTCCGCGAACATCGAGATGACGAAGGTCACGAACGCGATGCCGAGCGGGACGAGCAGGACCCAGCGTCGCCAGTCGAACGCTTCGCCGAAGGCAAATGGCAGGAGGTTCCATCCATGCTGGGATTGCGCTTCGGTGATTTTGACCAGATTGAGTTCACCCATGACAAGGAGGATCGGCACGAGCGACAGGCCGAGCGACAGCTCATATGAAATCATCTGGCTCGACGACCGTACGCCGCCGAAGAACGGGTATTTCGAGTTGGATGCCCAGCCGGCGAGCACGATGCCGTAAACGCCGAGCGAGGCGATGGCGAAAACGAAGAGGGGACCGACGTTGAGATTGGCGATGACGAGCGGGATGGTGCGGGTACCTCCTTCCCAGGGGATGGTGATGCTGCTGCCGAATGGGAGGACCGCGCAGGTCAGGAGGGCGGGGACCAGGCACAGCGCCGGGGCCAGCCAGAAGTAGAATTTCTTCACGTGGGCCGGCGTGAAGTCTTCTTTGAGGATAAATTTAATCCCGTCGGCCAGCGGTTGGAAGAGGCCCCAGAATCTGAAATCCTATTTGAAGCCGAACAGGGTGAGCGGCAGTCCGACGCGGTTTGGCCCGACTCGATCCTGAATGATCGCGCTCACACGGCGCTCCGCGTAAACGGTGTAGCTCACCAATCCGAGGATCGCGACGAAACAGAGGCCGACGATCTTGATGAGGGTGGTGACGAGCGAAAACCAGTCCATGGAGAAATGGGGCGCCTAGCCGACGATAATGCCCTTGGCCTTGCGGTCGGCCTCACGGGTGAGCAGCGGGATTGATTCGGTGGGTGCGAGCAACGGGCGACCACCACTCCCGATTTTGCCCAGGTTGAGACCGGCAAATTCAGGCACTTCGGCGGCGAGGGCTTTGAAGACGTCCTCGACGAGGTACAGGCCGTTGCTGCCGGCAAGCGCCTGGGTCAAGTCGCGCAGCGCCTCCCAGTCGTCGCGAGCGTTGGCGGGCGGTTCGATGGCCTTGTTGAGTCGCTGGAGGCGGCCGGTGGCATTGATCATGGAGCCGCGCTTTTCGGCCCAAGCGGCGGTGGGCAGCACGACATGGGCGAGGTCCGCCGTCCGGTTGGCCATGACATGGGCGCAAAGCAGAAAATCGAGGCGGCCCAGTTCCTCGGGCGTGAAGCCGGCGCTTTTGAGCAGGTTTTCGCGCCACGCGATGACCGCTTTGATCTCGCCGGTGGCGACCTTTTGGCGAATGGTGCCGAGCGCGGCGCCGGGTTGACCGGCAAAGATGAGTTTGGCGCCGGCGGTATTCGGATTGCGGTCGGCCGAGACCAGGTAGTTGTCGGCCGGGCCCGAGCGCGGCACGATGTCGACCCACTCGGATTTAAGCGCGGCGGCCAGTTTGCCCAGCATGAACAACTCCTCGTTGGTCATCCGCCCGGACCCAATGACGGCAATCTGGTCGCCCCGCAGCCCGCTCAGTTTTGCGGCCGCCGCCGCCACCGCCTGCGGCCATGTCGTGACGCGGTGGGCGCCGCTGTCGCGCACCATCGGGTCGAGAAGCCGCCGCTCGCTGTTCGCCCAGTGGAAGTCAAGGCGCCCGTGGTCGCACATCCAGGTCGAGTTCACCTCGTCATTTTGTCGCGGTGTCTGACGGTAGATAATGCCCTCGCGCGAGCCGATCTCGGTATTGCAACCCCGGCCACACCCGGTGCACAGGCTCTCGGTCTCCTTGAGAAACCACACGCGCATCTGAAAACGAAAATCCTTGCTGGTCAACGCGCCCACTGGACAGATGTCCACCGTGTTCAGCGAATAATTGTGGTCGAGCCGCTGGCCCGGATGCGTCGTCAGCACCGTCTGACTGCCGCGCTCGGTGAAGCCGAGCACATCCTCGTCGGCAATCTCGCTGCTGAACCGAACGCAGCGGCTGCACATGATGCACCGCTCGTCGTCCAAAACGATGCGCGCCCCGATATCCTGGTTCTTCGGCTTGTGGACCTTTTCGTCCTGAAACCGAGACTCCCCGCGTCCAAAGCCCACCGAAAACTCCTGCAGCCGACATTCGCCCGCCTGATCGCAGATCGGACAGTCGAGCGGATGATTGATCAGCAGAAACTCCATCACCCCCTTCCGCACTTCCTCCACCATCTTCGAATGCGTCCGGATCCCCATCCCCTCGCTCACCGTGTTCGCACACGAAATCGCCGGCCGCGGAATCCATTGGATCTTCGCAAACCCCTGCTCGTCCTTCTCCACTTCCGTCTGCCCAGGCGCCGGACGCCCAGGCATCCCCATCTCCACCAAACACATCCGACAATTCCCCGGAGACGACAGCTTCGGATGATAACAATAATGCGGCACCACCTTGCCTGCCTCCTCCAACGCCCGAATCATCCGCATCCCCTTCGGAAATTTCATCCACACCCCGTCCACCTGCACGTTGACCAACTCAACGGGCGGCTTCTCATCGGTGGCGGCAAGGGATGCAGTCGGCGCGCTCATCAAATAAGGGAAATCACCTAGGAAATCGAGTATGGAACCGCCCCCCCAACCGGCAAGCGCCTTTTGTGAAATTTTTCACAAGCGGGCCGGCACAAAGTGCCTGTCCCTTTATCGTGGCCGATTTGTGAAATTTTTCACAAGCGGCGGTGGTTTGGCGTGATCGGGTGGTTCTGGAGCTGGTACGGCCGCCGTCGGGAGGGTGATTTCCAATTTTCGTTCTATGGGCGACTGGAAATGGGCGTTTCATTGGACAGGCGAGGTGGTTGGCGTCGCCGTTCTCTTGATGAAATCCTCGATTGTTCTTCCTCTGGTGCTACTGAGTGGGCTGGCAGGGGGTTATGTGATGGGGCGGCGGGTGAGAGTGGGGGGTGAAGCGTCGGCGGTTTCGGTGGCTGCGAAGGTTGGGCCTGGGGTGCCGGCGGTGCCTAGTGGAAAGTCGGTTGAGGTGAGGGAGCGGAAGGCGGTGGTGGCGGCGACTGGTGCGGTGGCGGCTCGGGGTGGGCCGGTGGTGCAGCGATTGCTGGCGGATTTCGATCGTCGGAAGCCGATCGAGTCGAAACTGCGGATGCTGCAAAGGATACTGGCGGCGAGTCCGGAGGAGGTGGGGGAGATGGTGCGTGGGATGTCGGGTCGGTGGCGTAATGATCCGGGGTGGCGGGAGGCGCGGGAGGCGGCGGTGCAGCGGTGGGTGGCGGTGGCGCCGGACGAGGCGTTGGCGTGGGTGAGGAGCGGGGCGCGTGAGGGCGGGCAGCAGGAGGGACCGCAGGTGCTGGGGGCGTTGGCGGCGATTGATCCGGAGCGGGCGCTGAAGGAGGCGCGGCACATGGGATCCTCGCAGCAACAGCGTGAGGCCATGCAGAGTGTGTTGCATGCAATCGCGCAGTTCGATCCCCAGCGGGCCATGCAGATGAGCGAGGGACTACCTGGGCAGATTCGGGGCGGGGTGGTGAGCGCGGTGTTCGATTCCTGGGCGGGACGCGATCCGAGTGGTGCGGCGGCAGCGGCGATGGAGCTCAAGGAAACGAACCAGCGGATGCAGGCGATACAAACGGTGATGCATCATTTTACCGAGCACGATCCGACGGGAGCCTTGAGTTGGGTTCGTTCGTTGCCGGAGGCGGGGATGCGGCAGAACATGATGCGTCAATTTTTTGGCCAACTGGCGCATCGCGATCCCGAACAGGCGCTGGCGTTGACGGCCGATTTGCCCAAGCACCAGCAACTCCAGATGCAGAAGGAGATGATCGGTGGCTGGGCGCGGCGTGATCCCGAGGCCGCCGAACAATGGATCCTCTCGCGCAGCAACACCATCGAACAACAGCAGTTGATCCTGGCGTCCGTCGGCCAGCTCACTTGGGGAAATCCCGAACGATCGGCTGCTCTGGTCTCGAAATTGGCTTCCGGGAGCGCTCGTGACAATGCGCTGCAAGAGTTGGTCCGCATGTGGCATTGGTCCGACTCGACGGCGGCTCAAGAGTTTACCCGCACGCTGCCCGAGGTTGAGCAGCAGCGCCTGCGCAGCACTATCGCGGAATCGCTGGCGTGGCGGAGCCCGGATGAAGCCATCGCGTTTCTCAAGGACAACCCGCTCGATGACCCAGCGCACCACGCCTGGTCGAACCTGGCCGGCGCGATCGCCGACCAGTCATCGCCGGAGAAGGCGCTCGAATGGGCGCGGGGGCTGGAGGATGAGGCGACGCGGATGAGAGCGATGCCGGAAATCTTCAGCCGAATGGCCATGCAAGATCCGGCCGCCGCCGCGCGCGAAGTGGCTTCGCTGCCCCCGGGCGCGAGCCGCGAAGAGAGCCTGGCTCGCATCGGAGGTGCGTGGGCCGGGACCAACTTCGAGGACGCTTTGGTCTGGGCGCGCAGCCTGACCGGGAAAGACCGTGAGAGCGCGCTCGGGACTGTGCTCACCCAAGGCGCCATGCATCAGCCGGACTCCGCGGCTCGCCAATACGGCGACTTGCTCGCCTCGGTGCCAGCCGGCGAAAAACCGGCCGATTCGTTCGTCAATGCCGCCGCCAGCATCGCGGGTGCCTATTTCGCCGAGGATCAGTCGAAGGCCGCCGCCTGGGTAAGCGGGTTGCCGCAGGAAGATGCCCGGGCCGCTGCGTCGCGGGCTCTGGCTCAACATTGGTTACAATACGACGCGCCCTCAGCCAGCGAATGGATCGGCACCCTGCCTCAGGGGAAAGCCAGGGATGAAGCGGTGAAGTCGCTCGTCAGCCGGATTGCCGCCTCGGATCCTGCCATGGCGTTCGAATGGGCGGCCACGGTTGGTGACGAGTCTGGCCGCGCGAGTTCGCTCGAGGCCGCCTTGCGGTCGTGGCGGAAAATGGATGCCGATGCGGCGCGGACCGCCATCAGTTCGGTCAACTGGCCGGATGAAGAGAAGGCGCGCTGGATGGAAAAGCTGCGGTGAGCGCGGGGGGGGCGCCATCATCCAAATGATAGGATTATGGAACAACCACGAAAGACACGAAAGACACGAAACACACTAAAGATTAATGAGTTGGAACAAACGGCTTTGTCATCCATCAGATGGACGGCAATTGTTGGCCAACGCCTTGGTTTTTCGTGTGGTTCGTGTCTTTCGTGGTTCCCATCCCGGTTTGTGGGACTACTGGGAGTGGCGGGCTGAGGCCGCCATGGAAACGAACACGTTTTGACTTCACTTGCGACCGCCGTGAGGCAAATGGTTGAGTCGGCATGGCGGCCTCAGCCCGCCACTCCCAGACGGCAACCGTTCGGCCTGAGGTTTAGGCGAAGTGGCGCCAGGCTTGCAGGGTGTCGAGGGCTCGACCGGCGTCGATGGTATCGGCGGCCAGGGCGAGTGCGGCGTTCAGGTCGGGGGCGCGGCCGGCGACGATGAATCCGGCGGCGGCATTGAGTTCGACCAGGTCGCGGCGCGGGCCGCGGATTTCGCCGCGGAGCAGGCTTTCGAGGATTTCGGCGTTGGTTTGGGCATCGCCGCCGCGCAGTTGGTTAAGGGACGCGGGGCAGGGGAAGGGTGAGGCCAAATCGACGGGGCGTGTGCTTCCCGACGCCGCTTCCATGATTCGGTTGGGCCCCAAGGTCGAAAGCTCATCCATGCCACGGCCGTCGCCGGTCTCGCCGTGGACAGCCCAGGCGCGGGTGCGGCCGAGCCCAGCCATGATGGAGGCGTAGGCGGGCACGAGCGCGGCATCGAAGACCCCAGCGATCTGGAACTCGGGACGGACCGGGTTGAGCAGTGGCCCGATTAAATTGAATAGCGTCCGCTGGCCCTCGCTGGCGAGCTTTTGCCGGACTGGGGCCACGGCTTTGAAGGCGGGGTGATAATGGGGAGCCAGCATGAAGGCGACCCCAGTGGATTTGATGCCTTCGGCGAAGCGGTCGGGAGTGAGGTCGATACGCCCGCCCAAGGACGCCAGCACATCCGCGCTGCCGCTGGGCGAAGTGATCCCGCGGTTCCCGTGTTTCACGACGGCCACCCCGGCTCCGGCCAGGACGAACATCGCCGTCGTCGAGACGTTGAACAACCCGAGCTTGTCCCCACCCGTGCCACAGATGTCGATGGCCGGCCGGTCGAGGGAGGCCAGATCCAGCGGCGGCACCACCGCCTGCGCTAAAAATTCGCGGACAAATCCGGTCAACTCGGCCGCCGTTTCGCCGCGCTGAGCCATTGCCCGCAGGAAATCCGCTTTAATCTCGAGAGACTCGGAGTCGGCTCCATCCTGCAGCAGGGCGGCCGCGGCGGCGGTGACTTCATCCGCCGTGAGTTCGGTGCCGGCTTGGATGGTGGGGGTGAGGTCCTGGAGCATTATTCCTCTTCGGAAACCGTAAATGTCACGTCCGTAATTTGTGCGGCGGACAGGGAGTTCAAAGCGTCGACGACCCGGTCGTACGGGGCTTGCGCCTCACTGACGATGGTGACGATCATTTTGTTGCCGGAAGCGACGGCATTTTGCTTGAGGCGCTTCAGGCTGCCCTTGAGGTTGGGCATGGTCTTGGACGTCGGGGTGTCCATCGGTTCGTCATTCAGGGTGATTTCCCCGTCCTCAGCGATATTGATGATGGTTTCGTCGACAAAGTCGACGCTGTCGCTTTCGACGCTGCCCGGCAGATTGCTGATGAGGTGGTTCTCGACCTTGACGGCGCCGGCCATGACCATGAAGAAGAGCATGATGACGAAGACGACGTCGATCATGGGGGCGATCTGAAACCCAAGGTGCGGGGGTTCTTCGTTGAGGACGGATTTCATGGTTGAGGGGCATCCTCCCGGCTGGCCGCGGAGAAGGCGATGTCCGAAATGCCGGCTTCCGCGCCTGCGTTCATGGCGCGGGAGATTTCGTGGGACGGCGTGAATTTGTCGGCTCGGATGACGAGGCGCACGTTCGGATTCCACCCGGCCTTGATGGACGCCTTGGCGGCGGCGACCGCCTTGGTGAGTTCGGTGACGAGGGTTTCGGTCTCCTCGATCGGGCGCGCATCGGCGTTGATGTTGAAGCGCGCTTTCCTGGTCTCGGTGTTATAGCGCACGTTCAGGATGACCTCGCCGCGTTCTTTTTGGGCGCGGATGGCGTCCTCGGCCACGGGCAGGGCGATATCCTGGTCAATGCGCAGGACTTCCATCGAGGTGATGCTGATGAAAAAAATCAGCAGCACGAGGAGCACATCGATCATGGGGGCGATCTGAAATTCAGGTTCGCCCGACTCAATACTGCCGCCGCCTCCAGCCATGGGGTGATTAGGGTTGAGAGGTGTGGATTAGGGGATTCGAGGCGGGCTTGGCCAACGGCCGGGATGGGTGCGCCGCGCCTCGATTGGATAGAACGATGGAATTACAGCGTGGCGGCAGGCGCTTGGTCGGTCGACCACGCGGGCAGGGCGGCGTAGAGCTCTTCGTCGCCGATGTGGGCGCCTTGGAGGGCATCCCAGGGCATTTTGCGGAAGAGGTCGTTGATGATATCCTGGACGTGGTGGATGCCGTTGACCATGCGGGCGCGCAGCCAATAATACGCCATGAACGCCGGGACCGCGATGGCCAAACCGGACAGGGTGGCGACCAGCACCTCACCGATGGCGGCGGCCAGTTTGGACGGGTCGCCGATGCCCTCGGTTCCCAGTCCTTCGAAGGCGCGCATCATCCCGGTGACCGTGCCGGTCAGCCCGATCATCGGGGTGGTGACACCGATGACCGAGAGATAGCTGAGGAAGGTCGAGATCATCGACTGTTCTTTGTTCAGCTGCTGAAACATGGATTCCTCGGTCAGCGCTTTGCCTTCCCCCAGCATGCTGAGCCCGACACGCAGCGTGTTGGTGAAAGGGGACGGGTTGTTTTTGCAGTAGTCGTAGGCGCCGATGTAGTCACCCGCGCGGAAGAGGCTTTTGACCTGCTCTTCATGCACCGGGGGGGCCATTTTCTTGAGCGAGGTCCTATTAAACCCTTCCCAGCAGAGGTAGGCGGTGCCGATGGAGCAGACGAGGATCGGGTACATGACCCAACCGCCTTCGTGGAAGTGGTCCATCAACGTCTTTTTGCGCACCAAGGGCGCGTCGGCTGAAGAAGTCGCGGCTTGGGCCAGGGCGGGGGCGGCGATAATCAGGAGCAGGAATGTCCCGGCCGCGATGCCGGCGAGGCGTTTGGTGATGGTGTGCAGCAGGCTGTTCTGAGTCATTGGGATGCGTCGGTAGCGGTTGAGGAGATGCCCAGATCTTTCTCGACCTGGGAAAGGAGTTTTTTACCCTCGGCGCCGGTTTGGCTGTTGGGCTCGGAGGCGACGAGTTCTTTGAGGATGCGCCGTGCGCCGGCTCTGTCTTCCAGGGCGACGAGGCAGCGGGCGGCGCCGAGGCGGGAGCCGGCGAGGGGGATCGCCAGAGCGGGGTAGAAGACGGGCACGCGCAGGAAGGCGACGAGGGCGTCCTGCTGCTCGTTGACGGCGGTGCGGTGGATGCCGGTGAAAAGCCAGGCGTCGGCCAACGTTTCGGGATCGCGCGCGTTGAGAATGATCGGGCGCAATTGCTCGAGCGCCTTGCGCGGGTCGCCGGCCAAACCGACGGCGTGGGCGAGAAATGCCTGGGCATGGCGCTGCGCCACCGGGTCGGTCGCGTCCGCCGCAATGACTTTCATGGCTTCCTCCATCTCCTTGATGCGTCGCTGCGATATGAGGATGTGGGCGCGGAGGAATTCGCCTTCGAGCCACCATTCGCGGCCGCCCGCGATGGATTTGAGGGGTTCGAGTTCGACGCGCAGTTTGCCCATGGCTTGAAGCGTGCGGACGTTGTCACCGGAGGCGAAGGCGGCGTAGGTCTCGGTGAGGACGGCCGGTTGCAACATGTCGACGCGTTCCACGGTGGCGGCCTCGACGACGCGTGGAGCGCCGCCTCCCTCCGGAGTAAGGCTGAGGCGCGTCCCTTGGGCGGTGAGCCCGGTGGCGCGCACGGTGGTGCCGTCGCGCAAGGTGACGGTGATTTGAGCGGACGCGGCGCTGGTGGTGACCAGCAGGGAGGCGAGCAGGGCGATGGTGGAACGTGACGACATCTGGCTTAGTCGAGCCCCCAGGATTTGAGTTTTTCGCGGGCGGCGTCGCGATGGCGTTGGGGGATTTTCTCGCTTCGGAGGAGTTCCTTGAGCGTGTTTTCGGCTTCCTTGCGCATGCCCAGTTGGTCAAAGGCCTCGGCCGATTGAAGGTACGCCCGGCCGCACACGTCGGTGTATTTCGCGTAGCCGGCGTAGACCCGTTGGTAATTCGCGTTGGCTTCGCGATAGCGGCCTTGGCGGAATTCAATTTCGCCGAGGTTAAAAATTGAATCCGGGGTCAACTCGCCGCGCCATTCGCGGGTGGAGGCGACTTGTTCGAAGAGTTTTTTCGACTCGCTGAATTTGTTCAGGGCGAGGAGCGATTTGGCCTGGCCGAAGACGGCCTCGCGCATGCGCGAGGTGGCGCCGGCCACATCGATGGCGTCCTTGAACCATTGGTAGGCGGCCTCGTGGTTGCCGCGGGCGGAGGCGACCTCGCCTTGGGAGACGTATCCCAGTTCGATGAATTCGCTCTTGGGATAACTCGAAAGCAGTTCCTTGGAAAATTTGTCGGCCCGGGCGAGTTCCTCGGTCTGGGTCAGTTCATCTCCGATGAGGCGGGCGGCATTGGCCTTGGTGAGAAAGTACTCCGCCATTTGCCCGAGCATGTAGGCACTGAGTTCGTTTGGTTCGAACTCGCCGAGCTGGTTGTAATACGTGTCCCGCATCTGGGTATCGTTGCGGGCCTGCGCGAGGAGGGCTTTGGCCAGAAAGAGGCGGGCGGTGGAAGTCCGATTTTCCAACGTGGCATCGCCGCCGATGAGGGCGTCGAGTTCGGCTTCGGGGTTGGCGGGGGCCGGGGCCGCGGGGGCCGGCGTGGCGACGGCGGTGGCCTGATCACCGGCTGGCGCCACGGGCGCGGCAGCGGAGGCGGTCTTCTTTCGTTTGGCGAGCAGGCGGACGAGCTCGCTGATCATCATTTCGACGCCGTCCTTGCGCGGTTGGGTCATGTACGCCTTGATTTCGGTGGCGTAGAACTGCTTGGCCTCCTCGTCGAGCCGCTGACGCGAGAGCGAGCGGCCGATCCAGTACTTGGCCGTGGCAGCGCTCGGGTGGTCGGGCTCGCGGGCGATGAACTCGCTGAGGGTGGTCTTCACCTTGTCCCACTGGCTGTTTTTCTGCCACAGCTTGATGGCTTCAAAGAGGTTATAAATTTGAGTTTCCTCATTGCGCGCGGCCTTGAATCCGGCCAGGTACGCCTCGGCGGCCTGATCGTCCTGATTCGGCTGGCCGGCCAGGTCGCTCAGGCCGGCATAGGCGTCACCGCGCAGGGCGAGCACATCAGCCAACTGCGGGCTGTCCTGGTTCTCTTTCTCGAATTGTTCGGTGAGTTGGATGACCTTTTTATACGCCTCGCCGGTCTTGTCATTCACGGCGGCGGCGAACCAGCAGACCATGAGCCGGTAGCGGGCGTCGGTGACAAACGAGCTGTCCGGATTGCGCAGGACCCATTCCTGAAGTTCCTTGATGGCGTCCTCGTATTTGCCGTCGAAGACCAGGCAGAGCGGTTTGCGATAGGAGACCTCGGTGGTGAGTGCGCTTTGGGGAAAGGCGGTCAGGAAGGCCTCGTAGTCGGCGCGCGCTTCGGCGTACAAGCCCATGCCGAAGCGGGCATTGGCGATAAGGTAGGCGACCTCTTCCTTGTACGTGGTTGCGGGATTGGTCTTGAGCAGGTCGGTGAGGAGCTCGATGGCTTTCTCCGGATCTTCGCCGTCGAGTGCCGTCACGGCGCGGATGTAGCGAATCTCTTCAAGCCGATCGCTCTGCGGGAAATCCGCGATGAACTTTTCGCCCATCTGCTGGGATTTCGCGAACTGCTTCACCTCGGCGAAGGCGACCATGAGGGCGTAGACGGCGGTCTCGCGGTCCGGCCCGTCCGGGTAGCGCAAGAGGAGTTCGTCGTAGGCGGCGATCGACTCCCATTTGAGACCTGAGTCGTAATAGGCTTTACCGAGCCGCAGGAGCACGGCCGGCAGGGTGTCTGGTGCTTTTTCGAATTCTTCGCGGCTGCGCCCGATTTCGGCGAGCAGCATTTCGTAGCGTGTGGCGTCGGCCCGTGCTTCGCCGGCCCGATCGGGAGCGGTTTGCGCCTGACGGCGGCGGGCGGCGATGAGCTTGGTCAACTGGTCAATCTGGCGGTCCATCAGCGTGAGGACCGAATCTTTGTTTTGCAGCAACCGATAGACCGCGAGGGCCTCTTCTTGCTTGTTGTTGTTGAGCAGGGCGTCGCCGATCACGATGACGGCTTGGTTGAAGCTGGCGACGTTGGGAAGGAACCTCAGATTGCCCGACAATTGGGTGAGCAGTTCGATGGCCTTGGCGGCGTTCTGTTGTTCAGCCGAAAGCACAGCGAGTTGGAGCGCGGCGCGAGCGGAATTGCCCGAGCGGACGCCGCCCTCGACGAGACGGCCGAGAGGTTCGGCGGCTTCGCTCGGTTTGCCGGCCTTGCGCAGGGCTTCGGCCTGGAGGAGCAGGCTATCGTCACGGAAGCGCGGGGTTTTTTCCGCCAGTTTAAATCCCTCCATCGCCTTGGCGTGGTCACCCTTGAAAAAGAGCGCCTGCGCCAGAAAGAATTGGACCTCCGGGACCAGGCGGGAATTGGGGAAACGTTTGAGCAGTTCCGTGAGCTTGTCGGCGGCCTCGCCCCACTGTTTGTCGTTAAAATACGCCGAACCCAGGCCGTAATAAACGGCGTCCAGCGTGTTCAGGATGGCTGGCTCTTTGGAATCCTTGGCGATGTCGAGGTAGTTCTGAAAGCCTCCGATCGCCTTGGCGTAGTCGCCGTTTTGCAGAGCGCGTTGAGCGGTATTATAGAGGCCCGCCAGGTTCCGGGCTTGGGCACTGGCCGTCTCCGCCATGATCAGCGTCAGGCCGATCAAGCTCACGATGAGGGTCAGTGCCGGAGTTTTCAATGGGGGTTCTGGTAAGAGTCGCGGACGGGGCGCAATGGGTAGGCTTAAATTGCCGGGCGGCAATCAAAATTCACCGTAGCCCGTGGTGGGGATAGCACAGGCTGGAGCGCAGATGAAGGAAGTTTCATGAGGAATTATCCGAAAGGCTGGTGTCCCGTCCAGAAGGAATCGACTCGCCGGCCAGCGGGACACCACCAACGAAGTGTCAGAGGTCTTCATTAGAGAAATTGTGGTGATTCGATCCTGTGGTTTAGAACAGTTCTCAAGATTTCGTGGTTTTCATCGTGGTTCTTCGGATGAGTCTCATGTTTCGCGCAGGGCCGCGGCGATGGGGAGGCGGGCGGCGCGGAGCGCTGGGAACAGACCGCCGAGCAGGCCGAGAGCGACGGACCAGACGACGGCTTGGACGAGCAGGCGCGGGGTGACGGCGAAGGCGAAAGTGACCTGGCTGAAGGTGGCCCAATTGAGGGTGGAGGCATGGTAACCGTCGAAGGCAATCCAGGAGGCGGCGGCGCCGACCAAGCCACCGGCGAGCGCGAGCAGGGTGGATTCAGCGAGCACAGAGGCCACGACCGGAACGGCTCCGAAGCCGAGGGCGCGGAGGGTGGCGATTTCGCGGGTGCGGGCGGAAACGGCACCGTACATCGTATTGAGAGCCCCAAACAGGGCACCGCAGGCCATGAGCACGGCGATCGACACGCCCACCTGGGTGATGAACTCGCTGACTTGGGTCGATTGAGCGGCGTAAAACTCGCCGAGGCGCTCGACCTTCGTCTTGAGCAGAGGGTTGGTCGACAGGCCGTCCTTAAATTCCGTGAAGGACGAGGCGCTATTGAGCTTGGCGTAGACCGACTGAAACGTGTCGCCCCGTTTATAGGCCGGTTGGAGGACGGCGGCATCGCTCCAAATTTCCGACTCGGCGACGCCGCCCGCTGCAGTGAAAATCCCGACGACTTGCCATTCGTTAGGACCGATGACGATGGAGCGGCCGAGGTCAAGGCCGGCGAAGGCGCGGGCGGCTCCGGCGCCGACGATGACTTCATTTTTGCCGGACTCGAACCGGCGGCCCTGGCGGATCGCGATGTTTCCGCGGACGTCGAAAGCATTTTCGCCGACGCCGCGGAGCGGCACGTTGGCCGAGGTTCCGGTCGAGCGTTTGGGCAGATCGATGACGACGAACAATTCCGCCGAGGTCAGCGGGCCGCGTTCGTTGCGGGCGACGCCGGAGGTGTCCGCGATGCTGCGTGTTTCCTCGCGGGAGAGCCCGCTGTTCATTTCGGAGTCCGAGCCGCCGCGCAGCACGACCGCCACGTCGTCGGCGCTTGTGGCGGTGATCGACTTGCGAAACCCTTCGGCGATCGCCAGCACGCCCGTGAGCACCAGCACCACGCCGGCGATGCCCACGGCGGCGGTCAGCGCGGCCCCCAGCCGTTGCGGGATGGCGCGCAGACTGAACCAAGTGACGGCGAGGATTTGGGAAAGCCAGTTCATGCGAAATGCGGGGCTGAGCGGATCATGTCCGGCGGAGGGCGGTGGCGATGCGGAGGCGCATGGCCTGGGCGGCGGGCAGAGCGCCGGCGGCCAGGCCCAGGGCGAGCGCGCCGGCGGCGCCCATGATCAGGTCGCGCTCCGGGAGCACGAATGACGGGAGCACCGAGGCAAACGGATTAGCAGCGGCGATCAAACGCGCCACCGCCAGGCCGGCCACCCCGCCCGTCAGCGCGATGGCGCAGGACTCCATGAGCACGAGAACGAGCACCAAACGGTCGGAATACCCCATTGCCTTGAGCACCCCGATTTCCTCCGTCCGCTCGCGCACCGCCTGGCTCATCGTGTTGCCGGAGACGAGAAGGATCGTAAAAATGACGGCGCCGAGAACCCCCGCCACGATGGCTCCGATGTCACCCACTTGCTGCGCAAAGGACGACGCGAAGGCGCCTTCGCCCTCGGTCATCGTTTCATAAGGCGAGTTGGCGAACTGGGCGTCGATCGCCTTGGCGATGGCGGGCGCCTGGTTCTGGTCGGTCACGCGGAGGGTGAGCCAGCCGATCAACCCTTTGCGGTCGACCTTGCCTTCGTCGAAATAGTCGTGTCGGAAATAAAACGAGGCGTTGTCGCCGCCCTTTTTTGTCGTGTCGTAGGCGCCGACGATTTGGAAATTCCAAGCCGGCTCTCCGTCCGGCTGACCCCAGATTGGTGAAGTGAGCGGGATGGTATCGCCGACTTTCCATCCAAACCGTTTCATGAGCGCCGTCCCGGCGATGGCGCCGTTGCGGGTGGAGAGCCATTGTTTTTTCGCGTCTGCGCTCAGGGCGATTTCGGAATAAACGTTGAGGAATGAGGTGGGATCGACCGGGATGGTGGCGAAGAAGTTTTTGGGATCCTGATAGATGCCGCCAAACCACGATTGCGCGGCGACGGCTTCAACGCCCGGGGTGCTGGCGATGCGGGCGATGTAGCTTTGCGGCAGCGGCTGGATCAGTGTTATTTTATTGCGCACGATGAGGCGGTCGGCCTCGGCGATGCTCACCCCGGCGAGCAGGCCTTCCTTGAGGGCGCAGAGCAGGCCGTAAAGAAGAAATGCCACGAAGACAGAAAGCACGGTGAGCACCGTGCGCAGCTTTTTGCGGCGGAGACTCGCGATGACGAGGAACAGGAATTTCATGCGGCCGCCTCGGTGGAAAGCCGTCCCTTGTCGAGGTGGACGAGTCGGCTGGCGCGTCCGGAGGCATGCGGATCGTGGGTCACCATGACAATTGTCTTGCCGTGATCTTTGTTGAGCGCTTGGAGGAGTCCGAGGATATCGTCGCCCGATTTGCGGTCGAGGTCGCCGGTCGGTTCGTCACAGAGCAGCAGGGTGGGGTCGGTGACGATGGCTCGGGCGATGCCGACGCGTTGTTGTTCGCCACCGGAGAGCGTGCGCGGATAATGGTCGGCCCGGTGCGACAGCCCGACGACATCGAGCGCGACACGCACGTGCTCGCGGCGCTGCGATTTCGACAGGTGCGTCAGCAGGAGGGGCAGTTCGACGTTACGCTCGGCGCTGAGCATCGGCATTAGATTGTAAAACTGAAACACGAATCCGATGTGACGCGCCCGCCAACCGGCCAACTGGCGGTCCGACAGGCGGTCGATCGGCTGGCCACCGACCTCGACCGTGCCGGAGGTCGGCCGGTCCAGGCCGCCGAGCAGGTTGAGCAGCGTGGATTTTCCGGAGCCGGACGGCCCCATGAGCGCGAGAAATTCTCCGGCATCGACCACGAGGTCGAGTTCCCAGAGGACCCGGATATCCTCTGACCCCCGGCGGAAGGTCTTGGTGACATTGCGAACGGTGACGAGCGAGCTCATGGTGCGGGAATGCGAATGCGTTGGCCGTCGTGCAGAGGGGCCGTGGTGGTGAGGGCGATGGTTTCGCCTGGGCTGAGGCCGGCGGCAATGGTCGACGTCTCGCCCTCGGTGAGTGACACCGTGACCGCGCGCCGTTCGACCCGCTCACCGCGGACGACCCAGACAATGCTGGTCCCATCGTCGTCGAAAACGGCTTGTCGAGGAATCGTGACCGAGGCCGTCGTCACCGGACTGGCCGACTCTCCCTGAAAGGCCACCTTCACGGCCATTTCAGGCAGGATGCGAGGGTCGAGCGAGTCGAATCCGACACGCACTTTGACCGTGGCCTTCTGGCGGTCGGCGGTCGGGATGATGGCGATCACTTGTGCCGGGATTTTCCAGTCAGGGTAGGAATCGAGGGACGCGATCACCGGTTGTCCGGAACGGACGCGGTTGATGTGGCTTTCATTAACGTCGACTTCAATCTCGAGCGAGCTCATGTCGACGATGGTGCAGATGCCAGTCCGGGTGAAGCCGCCGACCGACATCGGCGAGATCATTTCGCCCGGCTGGGCGTTTTTGGAGGTTACGATTCCCGAGAACGGAGCCACGATCGTGGTGTCGGTGAGTTGCTGCTGCCATTGCGCCACCTCGGCTTCGGCCACGGCGATGTCGGCGGTCAACTTGCCGAGGCGCCCGCTCAACGAGCGAACGGAGAAATCGGCGCGATCGAGGTCGGATTGGCTCGAGGCGCCAGATTTTGAAAGCCGTACCATGCGTTCGAGTTCTTTTTCGGCCAGAGCGCGGTTCGATTGCGTTTCGGCCAGCGCCTGGCGCGTGGCTTCGAGCTGGGCCTCGGCGAGGCGAAGGGCGGCTTGGACATTTGACGCGTCGAGGCGCGCGAGGACCTGGCCTTCGCTGACCTGCATGCCTTCATCGACCATGACTTCGACCACCTTTCCGGTCACTTTGGAGGAGACCGTGGCCGAGCGCCGCGCCGTCACGTAGCCGGATGCATTCAGCAGCGTGCCCCGGTTCGATCCGGTGGCCGCCGCCTGGACCAGCGCCGTCTCCGCTTCCGGGAGCGACGGGCGCTTCATCCACCACAGTCCTCCCGCGCCAAGCGCTCCCACGATGACCATCACCCAAATCCAACGCGCGCCGCCAGGCCGCACCACGACCGAGGATCGGTCGATGCGAAGGGCATCCAGGGATGGTTTGGTACTCATGCGGAGTGGATCGCCATTTACCCTGCCCGTTTCGTCGCCGCCGGCCAGTTCAAATTCACAGGATCGGCGGTCGGCCACGGCGGATTTTTGCACGGGCGAAAAAAGCATGAAAAAATCGGGGGACGACTGGGAGTGGCGGGCTAAGATCGCCATACTGACTCGAGCATTCGACTCAGACCGGTCGCTCGCCATGTCAAAACGTGTTCGTTTCCATGGCGGCCCCAGCCCGCCACTCCCAGTGAGACACTACCTTACAAGCGTGCAAAAATCCATCGTGGAGGGCGGCGGTCGGCGGGTGGTATCGCCGTGTTCGAAAATGGGAATTTGGGAAAACAGGCCCGAAACCAGCGAAAGTTCAAGATGGTAGGTAAATCGAAAAACATTGAGCAACCCAATTTCCGGTCCGACATCGCAGAGTTTTTCCCATTCGGTCAGGAATTCATCGAAGCTTGAGCTGATCGGCCCTACCGGTGTTTCTTCGCAATCATGGCAAAGATAAACGGACTGGGTGCAGGTCCGATTTCCCGGTGATGTGTATTCCCACGGAATGGCCATTGCCGACAAACGGCAGGGGTTCTCCAGGACTTGCTCAACTCTCAGGACGGACCGACAAGGGCGGCGGTGTCAGGCCGGTATCCGAGCCATGGGCCGAGCCATTTTTCGATTTCCTCGAGGCTCATGAGTTTACGGCGGGCGTAGTCGGCGATTTGGTCTGGCTGGAGGTCGGAGATGGAGAAGTAGTGACTTTTGGGGTGGGAGAAGTAGAGGCCGGAGACTGCGGAGCCTGGGTGCATGGCGCGGGACTCGGTGAGGGTGACGCCGGTGGCGGCGGGGGCGTCGAGGAGGGAGAAGAGGGGGTCTTTTTCGGTGTGATCGGGCTGGGCGGGGTAGCCTGGGGCGGGGCGGATGCCGCGGTAGATTTCTTTGATCAGTTCGTTGACGCCGAACTCGTTGGGGCGTTCGTATCCCCAGTCGACGCGGGCGCGGTGGTGGAGGAGTTCGGCGAAGGCCTCGGCGAAGCGGTCGGCGAGGGCTTTGACCATGATGGATGAGTACGGGTCGCTGGCGGCATCGTATTCCGCGGCGACGGCATCGGCGCCATGGATGCCGACGACGAAGCCGCCGAGGTAATCCGGGAGGGCGGGGGAGCCGGCGGCCGGGCGCGGGGCGATGTAATCGCTGAGGGCTTCGTTGGGGCGGCCGCCGTCTTTCTGGAGTTGTTGGCGGAGGGTGTGAAAGACCGCGCGCACGGAGGTGCGCGACTCGTCGGTATAGACTTCGATGTCATCGCCGACGGCATTCGCGGGAAAAAATCCGTAGACGCCGCGAGCGACGAGGCGGTGGTCGGCGATGAGGTGTTCGAGCAGGGCGAGGGCGTCGGCGTGCAGTTTATGGGCTTCGGCGACGACCTCGGGATTGGTCGATTGGAATCGTTGCTCGTCCGGTTTCCAAACGCCGCGAAGTTCCCAGGAATGGAAGAACGGGGTCCAGTCGAAATAGGTGACCAATTCGCGGAGCGACTGGTCCTTGATGATCCGCGTGCCGAGGAATGATGGCACGGCGGGCCGGTAGGCGGCCCAGTCGGTGCGGACGGCATTGGCGCGGGCGTCGGCGAGCGAGACCACGGGTTTTTGGGGGCCGCGGCCGAACTGATCGCGGAGGCGTTCTTGCTTGGCGGCGTTGTCGGCGATGAACGCGGCTTTCTGATCGGAGAGCAGTGAAGTGGTGACGGGCACCGAGCGTGAGGCGTCGAGGACGTGGACGACGGGGGCGGAGTAGTGCGGGGCGATCTTGATGGCGGTGTGGGCGGCGCTGGTGGTGGCGCCCCCGACGAGGAGCGGGATGCCGCGTTGGGCGAACCCGCGTTTTTCCATCTCGCGCGCGACGTGGGCCATTTCGTCGAGCGACGGCGTGATCAATCCGCTCAGACCGATGACATCGGCGCCGATTTCGATGGCTTTGTCGAGGATGCGATCGCAGGGCACCATGACGCCGAGGTCGGTCACTTCGTAGCCATTGCAGGCGAGAACGACGCCGACGATGTTTTTCCCGATGTCATGGACATCGCCCTTGACGGTGGCGATGAGAAATCGGCCGGCCGAGCGGCGGCGTTCGGCGACGCGTTGGGCCTCGGCCTCGCTGAGGTCGGGCCGGGCGGCCCGGATTTCCGCGATGTCGCCGGCGAGGAATTCCGCCTTTTCCACCTCCATGAACGGGGTGAGATAGGCCACCGCTTTCTTCATGACGCGGGCCGACTTGACGACTTGAGGCAGGAACATTTTGCCGGCGCCAAAGAGGTCGCCGACGACGCCCATGCCGTCCATGAGCGGGCCCTCGATGACGCGGAGCGGTCGCCCGTATTTTTGGCGCGCCTCCTCGGTGTCGGTGTCGATGAACTTGTCGATCCCCTTGAGCAGGGCGTGTTCGAGGCGTTTTTCGACGGGATCGTCGCGCCAGGCGAGGTCCTCTTCGAGTTTTTTGCCGCCCTGACCCTTGAAGCGTTCGGCGAATTCGAGCAGGCGTTCGGTGGCGTCCGGGCGTCGGTTGAGGAGCACGTCCTCGACGTGTTCGAGCAGGCCTTTGGGGATTTCGTCGTAGACCTCGAGCATGCCGGCATTGACGATGCCCATGTCCATGCCCGCCTGTCCGGCGTGGTAGAGGAAGGCGGCGTGCATGGCCTCTCGGACGACGTTATTACCGCGGAACGAGAACGAGATGTTCGAGACGCCGCCGCTGACTTTGGCGCCGGGCAGGTTGGCTTTGATCCAGCGAGTGGCTTCGATGAAATCGACGGCGTAGTTATTATGTTCCTCGATCCCGGTGGCCACGGTGAGGATGTTGGGATCGAAAATGATGTCGTTGGGATTGAAGCCTATCTCGTCCACCAAGATGCGGTAGGCGCGGGCGCAGATGCGGGTCTTGTCATCGTAGGTGGCGGCCTGGCCGTTTTCGTCAAAGGCCATGACCACGACGGCCGCGCCGTATTTCATGATGGTGCGCGCTTGGGCGCGGAAGGCGTCCTCGCCTTCCTTCATCGAGATCGAATTGACGATCCCCTTGCCCTGGAGGTGCTTGAGCCCCTCCTCGAGGATCTCCCATTTCGAGGAGTCCACCATGATTGGAACCCGCGCGACTTCCGGCTCCGCGGCCACCAGGTCGAGGAAGCGATGCATCATCGCCTTGCCGTCGATCAGGCCGTCGTCGAAACAAATGTCGATGACATTGGCGCCATTTTCGACCTGTTGGCGGGCCACGGTGACGGCGTCCTCAAGATTGCCGGCGCGCACGAGTTTGGCGAACTGGGGCGATCCGGCCACATTCGTTCGCTCGCCGATCATGAGGAAGCGCTTGGAGGCGTCGTGGTTGTACGGCTGCGACCCGCTGAGGCGCAGGGCCGGCTCGAGTGTCGGGCGTCGGCGCGGCGCGTGTCGCTCGACGGCGCGCGCGATGGCGGCGACGTGGTCCGGCGTGTTGCCGCAGCAGCCACCCGCCAAATTAATCAGGCCGCCCGCGGCAAAGTCGCCCAAATAGCCGGCCATGGTCGCGGGATCATAGGGAAATCCGGTGGGCGACAGAGGGTCCGGCAGACCGGCATTTGGGTAGCACGACACGAAGCAGTCGGCCCGGTCCGCCAATTCCTCGAGAAATGGACGCATCAGGTCGGGCCCCAACGAACAATTGAGCCCGATGGCCAGCGGTTGCGCGGGGGCGAAGGCATTGACGAATGCCTCGGTCGTCTGGCCCGACACCATAGTTTCGCCACCCGGGCCGACGGCCGCGGAAATAATCAGCGGCAGCCGGACGCCCCGCTCGGCCATCACGTCCCGCACCGCCACCAGCGCCGCCTTGGCATTGAGCGAATCGAAAATCGTCTCGATCATCAGCAGGTCGCAGCCTCCCTCGATCAGCGCCTGGATCTGGTGCCGGTACGCCGCCGCCACTTGATCGAACGTCACCGTCCGAAATCCCGGATCATTCACGTCCGGCGAGATGCTCAGCGATACGGTCAACGGTCCAATCGCTCCCGCCACGTACCGCCGCCGCCGGGTCGTTTCGCCCACCCGCTCGGCCCACTTGCGGCAAAGACGCGCCGACGTCACGTTCAATTCCCACGCCAAATCCTGCAAAAACGGATTCTCCAGCACCTTCTGGAAAAACTCCGGATCCTTCCGACCCACCCCCTTCTCCCGCGGGTCTTCCACGAAAAATTCGCTCTGCGCCAGCGTCGTCGCCGAAAACGTGTTGGTCTCGCAGATGTCCGCCCCCGCTTCGAAAAACCGCCGATGGATGTCGCCAATCACCTCAGGACAGGTAATCGACAAAATGTCGCCATTGTTCAGCAAATCCTTCTCGTTCGACGCAAACCGCTCGCCCCGCGCCGCCGCCTCCCCAAGCCCATAACCTTGAATCGTCGTCCCCATCGCCCCGTCCAGAACCAAAATCCGGTTCTCCAACGTCCGCGTTAATTCTGCCGTCGTCTCATCAGTCGATCCCCTCATTCCGGTGGCACCATACGCGAGAGCGGTGCCTGAGCCAAATGATAAATCAACATATCGTGATATGTTGATATGAATTTAGATCAGTTCAATTGAACATCTTTGTGTTTGCCTTTAAAGTGCTTGGAGATTTCCTGCATGAAGGCTTCTTCTTTGCGGTCGGTGTTGGTATAGATGGTATGAATGACGAGGGGTTTGTTGCGATAGAGGCGTTTATGGTGGTCCGTGATGACTTTGAGGATCTCGTCTTTGCTGAGGGAGCCGTTTGCGGTGTAGGCGGATGGTTGGCCATCGGAGAGGAGGAAGATGGTGGAGGCTTGGCGTTCCATGGCGGCGACGAGGGCGAGGTCCATGCGTGAGCTGCCAGTGGTGCCTTCGAGACCTTGGACCGAGTCGACGGTGAGCGGGGCGAACGGGACGCCGTCGAGTTCGGCGACGCGGACGTCGACGGGTTCGTTTCGTTGGCGCAAGGTTTCGGTGCGGGTGCGGCCGAAGCCACCGGCGCCGTAGTAGCCTTCCATGAATTCCTTGGCGGCGGCCTTGGTATCGCGGGTGGCGAGGACGTTTTCAGCGAAGGCGGCGTCGGCATCCTGACCGAAGCAGATGATATTGAAGAGGGCGCCGACGGGGAGCATATCGATGGTGCGGCTGATTTCCGAGCGGAGGACGGAGATTCCGGACTCCCCACCGACGGCGTTGTACATGGATCCGGAGGTGTCGATGGCCAGGATGATGCTGTCGCCGTCGGTTTCGAAGCCGAAGAATTTGATGCGACCGCCACCGGAGCCGGTGCCCATGGGGCCGCCGATGCCGGCGCCGGTGCCGAAACCACCGAGGCCCGTGCCCATACCACCGCCCATGACGCCAGGCTGAAAATCGGTGATGGCGGTGGCGGGCACCGAGGGCAATGAAATGGCCTTGCTGACGGAGGACGTGAGGCGGCGGGCGTTGGGCGGGGCGCCGGAGCTCACTTTTTTCCGGACCAATTTGGCGGCGTGTTCGCCTTTTTGGCCATTGGCGGTGACGCTGGGGCGTTCGGTGGTGAAGACCAATCCCTGGGATTCCTTGGACGGGATGATGGTGGTCGAGATCACCCAGATCGCGGCGATGATGAGGAGGACCAAGTGCGCCCCGGCTGTCACCATCAACCGCCAGCCGTTCATCCGAGCTCGGGGCAGGCCGGTGGTGAGATGGATGGGTTCTTCCATTCCAGTCGGATGTGGAGCGGGCGGTGGATTCAAGGGCATGGCTGTGACAGGGACATGGCTGGAACGCGGCCAGCCAGTGGTGGCTTAGGATGGTCTGAGCGTGGAGCAGGCGGCGCCCGTAGGCAATGGGGGAATGGGAGGATGGGAGTCATGGGAAGGATGCGAGGAATGGGGGCTCATGGGAGTCATGAGGCAAATCGAGGACAGCAAATCGAGGACACCCACTCGATCAGAGGGCCGCTGCGACAACGGGTGCCGTGCGTACTGGCACTTTCACAGAATTATGGTTCTTGATCATTCAATAACGGATAAAATTTCTGAGGCTACGACATGCGCTCGAAAGTGGGTGTCCACGATGCCCGTCCACTCGAAAGTGGGTGTCCACGATGCCCGTCTACGATGCCCGACCCATCCCTGGCACGCGGTCGCAACGCCGCCCTGCCCGAGACCCGTTGCTTCGCTCGATGAGGCGGCCCCCGCCCCCGCTCCCGGTGAACGAGCGATTGCGGGTCAGGGGCAATACGACTAGATTCGTCCCATGCCATGCCGGTCCAGAGTCGTCTTGGGTGTATTTGGGTGGGTTCTCTTCCTATCCCCGTCGACCTCGGCGGCTCCTCAACGCACCAGCGCGGAATTAACGGCGGAGGATCGGGCGTGGTGGGCGTACCAGCCGGTGCAGCGACCGGAGGAGCCGGAGGTGGCGGCGGCGGCGCGGTCGGGCGGGTTTGAGGTACGCACGCCGGTCGATGCGTTTCTCTGGCGGGAATCCGAGCGGCGGGGCGAGCGACTTCCCGGGGCCGTGGCGAAATCCTTGTGGCTTCGGCGGGTGACGTACGATTTGACCGGGCTGCCGCCGACGCCGGAGGAAATTGAGGCCTTTGCGGCGGACCCATCGCCGGAGGCGTATGAGCGCGTGGTTGATCGGCTGCTGGCGAGCCCGCGATTTGGCGAGAAGTGGGCGCGGCATTGGCTGGACGTGGTGCGGTATGCGGAGTCGGACGGCTACAAGCAGGACGCCTATCGTCCGGAGGCGTGGCGGTATCGCGACTGGGTGGTAGGCGCATTCAACGAGGACCTTCCGTACGACCGTTTCGTGCAAGAGCAGTTGGCTGGTGACGTGATGTTTCCCGGCGATCCCTCGGCCTTGGTGGCCACTGGTTTTTACCGGGCGGCCGTCTACGAGTACAACAACCGCGATGCCGCGACTCAGTGGTCGGGGATTTTGGCGGAAACGACTGACACGGTGGGCGACGCTTTCCTCGGTCTCGGCCTTCAGTGCGCCCGATGCCACAACCACAAATACGACGCCATCCAGCAGGACGATTATCAGCGGCTCCAATCGTGCTTCTCGGGGATGATTTGGCGAGACGACCAACCGGCGGCTGGGCCTGAGGAAATCGCCCGCTGGAATGCGCAGGAGGCGGATTGGCGATCCGCCCACGCCGAAGCCTTGGACGCGCTTCAAGCCATTGAAGCGCCGTACCGCCAGAAGTTGGCCGACAGTGCCCTGGACAAGTTTCCGAAAAACCTCGAGGCCATCTGGCGAAAGGGGGAAGCGGGCTGGAGTTTCGAGGAGCGGCCGTGGATGGATTTTATCAGGCGCCAGATCGACGAAGAATGGCGCGATCTGGGCAAGGCGATGAAGCCGGATGAGAAGAAGCGCTGGCACGAGTTGACGGAAGCGGTGGCAACGGCGGAGGCGACGCGACCACCCGCGCTGCCGAAAGCGCTCACCGTCGCCGACATGGCCCCCGCCCAGGCCGCGAGCGCCGCGGCGGGCGGCGGGCAATCAGCATTCCTCGCTGTGCTGGGGGCCGAGGCCGCCCAGGGGATGGGGCGCGCGGCGCTGGCCCGCTGGATCTCGCGGCCGGATCACCCGTTGACCGCCCGCGTCATCGTCAACCGGCTCTGGCACGAGTATTTTGGACGCGGCTTGGTCGCCACTCCCAATGACTTCGGCCGCCTTGGGGAAATGCCGAGTTCCCCCGAATTGCTCGACTGGCTGGCCGCCGAATGTGTCGATGGCGGCTGGCGGTTGAAGCGGCTGCACCGGTTGATCGTGACGAGCGAGGCGTATCGAGTGGGGGCGGGAGGCGGGTCGTGGTGGCGGGCGCCGCTGCCGCGGCGGCTGACGGCCGAACAGATCCGGGATGCCTCGCTGGCGGCGAGCGGCGAGCTGAATCTCGACGAGGGCGGACCATCGGTTTCGAGCGATCAGTCGCGCCGGACGATCTACACGAAGGTCCTGCGCAATTCGCCCGACCCGCTGCTGCAAAGTTTTGACGCGCCGGACGGTTTTCGGAGCACGGGGATGCGCCAACAGACGGTCACGCCGACCCAGTCACTACTGCTGGTTAACGGCCCGTGGATGCAGCGGCGATCCCAGGCGTTGGCCGCGGATCTGATCCGGCAATGGCCGGAGCAAACGATCGAGCGCCTTCGCCACGCCTACCTCCGCGTGACTGGCCAGGACCCGACGAGCGAGGCAATCGCCGAGGCGTTCACGTTCATCAAACGGCAGACGGGAATCGTGCGTGACGATGCGGCCCCTCCCGCACCGGATGCCGCCTTTGCGGAAAGTCGGGATCTGCCGCGCCACGGTATAGCCTTGGTTGTGGCGCCGGCAACGGTTGAAAAGCGGTTGTTTCCCGCGATGACCGCGGCGCGCGGCACGGCCTTCGAGCAAGGCGGATTCACGGTAGAGGCGGTGGTCAATATGAAGTCGCTCTGGGCGGACGGGAGCGTGCGCACCGTGGTCTCGCGCTGGGATGGTGACCCGCGCCGCCATGGGTGGGCGCTCGGAGTGACGGGGAAGAAATCGAAAATCACGCCGGGCACGCTGATTCTTCAATTGGTTGGGAGCGATGCGGACGGGGCCGTGCGCGCGGAAGTGGCGGCGTCCGATTTGTCGGTGCCGTTGAATCGCGCGTGGTTCGTCGCGGCCGCCTTTCGCGAGGGAGAAGTTCGATTCACCGTGCAGGACTTGGGGGACCCGGATGCGGTGGCGAAGGAGGCGGTCCTCCGTGTGCCGGTCATCCGTCTCGCGCCCGATGCCGAGCTTCCGGTCGTCCTGGGTGCCCGCGCCGATGTCGCGCGCTCGCAGCCATTTGATGGCCTGATCGGCGAAGCGCGCTTGACCGGCCGGTCGCTCGACGCCGAGGCTCTCCTGCCGACGGCGGCCCCCGCTCCGGATGCCGTGGTCGGCCACTGGAAGTTCGAAATGGCCGATGGCCTGCTCGCCGATGCGTCGCCCTCGGGCAATGCCCTCGAAATTCCCGTGCCTCCCGACACACCTGACCCGGAACAGGCAGCGCTGGCCGATTTCTGCCACGTCCTGTTTAATTCCAATGCCTTTCTTTATGTCGACTGAATCTTCGTCGACTGACATACAGTCGACCGCCGCATCGGCCGCGTTCACTCGACTCGGTGTGCCCCACCACGACCGCCTCACATCGCGTCGCGATTTCCTCCTGCGGGCCGGCGGCGGGTTGGGCGCCATCGCGCTGGCCAGTCTGCTTGGTCCCGAGGCGCGAGCGGCGGCGCTGCCGCCCGGACTGGCTCATCGTCGGTCGCGCGCCCGAAGCGTGATTTTTCTGTTTATGGAGGGTGGGCCGAGCCATCTTGACCTGTTCGATCCCAAGCCACTGCTCAACACACTCGCCGGTCAGAGACTGCCCGAAAGCTTCGGCCGCGTGATCACCGCGATGGGCGAGGAGGACAGCCCGCTGCTGGCCTGCCCGCGCCAGTGGAATCGCCATGGACAGAGCGGGCTCTGGGTCAGCGACTGGTTGCCTCATCTCGCCACCTGCGCGGACGATCTCTGTGTCATCCGGTCGTGTTATTGCGACGGCGTCAATCACTCCGCCGGCGTCGCGCAAATGAATAGCGGTTCGATCATCGGGGGCAGACCGTCGCTCGGGAGTTGGGTCACCTACGGCCTCGGCTCGGAAAACCAGAACCTCCCGAGCTACGTCGTTCTCACGGACACCCATGACATGCCGGTCAACGGAGCGCGGAACTGGTCCAGTGGATTCATGCCGGCGGTGCATCAAGGCACCCACCTGCGACCGGACGGCGATCCGATCCCCAACCTCGCCCTGCCGCAGTCAGTCAGTGCGCGTCGCCACGAGGGAAAACGCACCCTGCTGGACCGCCTCAACCGCCGCCACCTCGCCTTCCGCGACGATCAGTCGGAACTTGACGCACGGATCCGCAGCCATGAACTCGCGTTCCACATGCAGGCTGCCGCCCCCGATGCCGTCGACCTCTCGCGCGAGCCCGCCACCATTCGCGAGATGTACGGCCTCGACCAGTCGGAAACCGCCACTTTCGGTCGAAATTGCCTTCTCGCGCGTCGTCTCGTCGAGCGCGGCGTGCGATTCGTGCAACTCTACAGCGGGTCAGGCAGCAAGTGGGATGCCCATGCGGGGATCGAGAAAAACCATTCATCCCTCTGCCGGCAGACGGACCAGCCTTTGGCTGCGTTGCTCAAGGACCTCACACAACGCGGCCTCCTCGAGGAAACCTTGGTCATCTGGGGCGGCGAATTCGGCCGCACGCCGATGTCGGAAAAGGGCGATGGCCGCGATCACAACCCAACCGGCTTTACCATGTGGATGGCCGGCGGCGGCGTCAGAGGCGGCCAAGTCATCGGACAGACCGACGACCTCGGCCTCCATGCCGTCCAGGATCGCCTCCATGTGCACGACCTGCACGCCACCATCATGCACATCCTCGGCATCGACCATACCCGCCTCATCTACTCGAACCAAGGCCGCCCCGAACGCGTCGACCTCAACGAGGGGGAAGCCTACGCGAAGATCATGGCGTAGGCCGTCCCGGCTTCGATGAAGTCGAAAATGGTGAATCCTCGGCAGAACAAGTTGCGGGATTCACCCCCAAAGGGGCAGTGCCCCGCCCCATGCCAGCTTGGGCCAACAGGCCAGAGCAGGAGTTTGTCCATATTTGACGTGGATGCCCCCAACTGATGCGTCGTGCGCAGAGTTGGTTGAGCGAAGCGATGGTTCTCGGGTAGGGCGGCGTGTCCCGCCCGCCGCAGCTGGCGTCCTCGCCGGCTGCCCCGCACGTCTTGCGCCAGGCACCGAAACACGGTGGGAAGATGTCGAACCGCACGCTGAGCGAGACGCTCGATGGACGTGGCGGGACGCCCCGTCCGGCGGGCGGGACGCGCCGCCCTACCCGAGAC
>JBJXFS010000009.1:0-3603 GCA_046155625.1 Verrucomicrobiales bacterium
CATGAAAAAATCGGGGGACGACTGGGAGTGGCGGGCTAAGACCGCCATACTGACTCGAGCATTCGACTCAGACCGGTCGCTCGCCATGTCAAAACGTGTTCGTTTCCATGGCGGCCCCAGCCCGCCATTCCCAGTGAAACACTACCTTACAACCGTGCAAAAATCCGTCGTGGTCACCGCCAGGCAATGGTCATGTTGCCGCCGCTGCCAGACCCCTTCCCACCCCCCTTCCCGTGACCCACGCCTCCATTCCAAGCGCCGGCCCCCGGAAGCAAATTCCTGCTATCAGAAACGGCACTATCTCAAAATTAGCGAGGACGCGGTAGTCGCGTTCATTATTCGAGATGATGCGGCGGATTCCCGAGCGGTGGAGCGTTGCAGCGAGCCTCGTGTCGAGGAGTCACTTGCGCCCAAGCTGGTATTTCGACAGCCAGCCGACGCGCTTCAGAACGAGAATCCCATGCCGACGAAGGCGCCTGCGGTTGCCATGTCGAAGACAAACCCGCCACTCGTATAGTCGACATAGAGATAGCGATAACCGAGTTCGACAGTCGTGCGCGGCGTGAGGTGCCAGCCGAGGGCGCCATAGAGTTGCCACGTGAGATCGGAGCCGACGCCGAACCCGCCGATGTCGGCCCGTCCGACGAGATAGAGCCGGTCGCTGAGGTTGTATCGCCCGCGCACGCCCACGAATGGATCGACCCAGTCTGTCGAACCCGAGACTCTGTCCGGAATCGCGTCCTTGAGGGCCGACTCGATTGCGCGGGCCAGCTTCTGCTCGGCGCGAGCCACCGCGCGCTGAACCTTCGCCCGCACGCGCGCCTTGGCTGCGGCCGCGAGCGCGCTCGCCTCATTTGTCTTCTCCTCGATCTTTGCGTTGGCGATCGCACGGATGGCCTCGGCCACCGGTCCGTCGGCGTTCTGGAGGATGTCAACCAACCTTGGCAGGTTCGGATGATCGTCGACAATCTGGTCAACACGGTCTTCGAGTTCCGAACGCACTGCCTCTGAGATGCGGTCCCCCGCTTTAGTGGTGATCTCAGAAACAGTCTTCCCCACGGCTTTGGTCACGGATGTCACTACCGCTCGGCTCAGATCCGCGGAAAGCGAGCGAATACCGGCACTGTCCACCGCAAGGGAAAGCTCTGTGCCCAAGTACATGTACCGAGCGCCGGCGAACAGATCGATGAACCCGCGATCGCTCTGCCAAATGCGATACCCGAGAGCCGCCTCGGCCATCACCTGTTCGAGTTCGAGATCGATCGTCGAGAGCAGCCGGCCTGGTGTCTCAGAGTCTGCTCCCAGCCTCATGTACAGCCCATCGAACAACAAGACCCAGCGATCGCGTCGCACTTCGAGTTGCATCATGGCCACCATTTCCAGGCTTTCGAGGATGTTCTCGACGGGCACATCCACCTCGGTCGTGAAACCGGCGACCCCGGTGGTCCCTTCCAGCCCGGCCAGCCAGCCGTATGGCCGGAAGGTCACTTCCCACAGGCCGATGCGGGATTCCGTTGGGGGAGGCGCTTCCGTCGGGGCTTTGTCTGTTCCGGCGAGCAAGGGCCAGGCCAGGAGCACGCCAGCCATGGAGGATAACAGGGTTGGTTTCTTCATATTACGGTGGATGTCTGAGGCTGCGGGACAATGGCGCGAGGTTCAAGGATTTTCGTTTCAGTAACTCGGTCCTCAGACAAAGCCACGTCACCCATCTGCCGTCACGGGAGCGTGATGAGGATCTGGACGAAGCGACTGAGGACGGCGGCGGCGGCGACCAATGGGTTCATGTCAAAGGCGAACTCGGCACGGTTGGCGGTGCCATCCGAGTCGGCGCCGGAATTGGGCGCTCATTCCGGCGACACGGCATTCCCAAAGTGCGACTGCCGCACGCGAGAACTTTAGACAAGCTGATGGCCACGGTAGACCGCCTCATGCAGCCCTTGGGTGGGCGCATGAGTGCCGAGTTCAACACTCGCGATTGGGTCCGCTTAACAGCGTTACTTCGGCAGGCAAAGAGGGGCAATTGCGACAATCTGCGGCGTCTGGCGCACCAGCCATTTTGACTTCAAGATCTGACGGGCTTCTTCGGCTGGTTGCAGGGCTCCCGGAGCCCTGCTTTGCTCTCGCCATGAACACGCCTGAACTTTCCCGCCGGCATTTCATGCGCTTGAGCGCTGCTGGGGCCTCCGTCACGGCGAGCGCAGCGGAGAAGCAGGATGCGGCAGAAGGCAGCGACGGATGTTGCATCACCAAGTCCGGCGATTTCTACAACGTCGAGCGCGGCGACCCTCTGCCTTACAAGCTGCCCGAAGAAAAGCAGCGCGAGATCGGCATGGTGCGCGAGACGTGGCAACTGGAGGTCCTCGCAGACCCGGCGAGCAATTCCAAAATCGAGCGCCCGCTGCTCAAAGCGAACGGCACGGCGCTGACCTTCGATGCGCTGATGAAACTGGCGGCCACGAAGGCCACGAGTTTTTTCAAGGTCATCACCTGCAACAATCTCAACGACCCGCTCGGGCATGGACTATGGGAAGGTGTGCCGCTGCGCGACGTGCTCTGGCTTGCAGGACCGGTCGAGAATCTGCGCCACGTATACTACTACGGCCATCACAACGAGGATCCGAAACAGAGGTTCAAATGCTATCTGCCGGTGAACCGTGTCTTTGAAGATCCGCCCGGCGAACTGCCCGTGCTGCTCTGCTACAAGCTCAACGGCGAGTTCCTCACCGGCGAGCGCGGCGGCCCCGTGCGCATGATCGTGCCCGAGGCCTACGGCTTCAAATCCGTGAAGTGGCTCCAGCGCATCGCTTTCACCAACGCGCACCAGTCGGATGACACCTACGCCGACGGCAACAATGACATCAACAGTTGGCTGAAGACCTTTGCGCGCTTCGGTGCCGTGCCTGACCAGGTGAAGGCTGGTGCCGCTCTCACGCTCAAGGGTAAAGCCCAGGCGGGCCTCTCCGGCCTCGCTAAAGTGCAGTACTGGCTGCGCCATGCCGCCGACCCGCTGCCCGCCGGCGATCCGCACTTTGCTACCGCCCCCTGGCGGGACGCGCAGATCACGCCGTTCGATTCCGCAGCCATCAAAGGCTTCGATGCTGCGAAGCTGCATCCGGTGCAGTTCGATCCGCAGACGAAACTCCCGCGCACCTGGCCGCTGCGTTACACGCTTTGCCGCTGGACCGCTGCCCTGCGGGCGCCTGGCCCGGGTTCGTATGAACTCCGCTGCCGCACCGTTGACCTTGCTGGCCAAACCCAGCCGATGCCGCGTCCGTTTCCAAAGTCCGGGAAGAACCACATTCACGTGGTGAAACTCGCAGTAACGGCGTAGCTGAGCGTGCCATCTTATAGACCCTTTTCATCTTTATGAACTTTGTTTCTCTCACTGCACTCCTCGCTTTCGCAGGACATGCCTTGGCGGCAGACCCGCAGTTCACCGACGTCTTCACTTCCGGCTCCGAAGGGTATGCATCCATCCCATGGGAGTCCATAATTTGAAGTCATAAAGTGGCATAAGATGCGCGCAGTTGGTTTACGGCGTGTTTCCAGGGCACGTGGAGAAAGAGCAAGGTAGCTACCCAGCGGATGAACTTGACGCTGTTC
>JBJXFS010000010.1:0-13821 GCA_046155625.1 Verrucomicrobiales bacterium
CATGAAAAAATCGGGGGACGACTGGGAGTGGCGGGCTAAGACCGCCATACTGACTCGAGCATTCGACTCAGACCGGTCGCTCGCCATGTCAAAACGTGTTCGTTTCCATGGCGGCCCCAGCCCGCCACTCCCAGTGAAACACTACCCTACAACCGTGCAAAAATCAGTCGTGTCCTCGACAGGCATTTGCGCCCCTGGGATTGTCTTTCAGGTTGATGCATGCCGTCATCGCAGCGCTCGCTGTCGGCTTCGTTATTGGGGCCTGCGGGCCCGCGGGAAAGGAATAGCGCGCGGGCGCGTCAGTAATTTTAGGGTCAACGTGTGACGATCACATGCTGGTTCACCACCACCCCCGTAATGCGGTGGGGCTATTTCACAGTCCTTCAGCGAAAGCCTCCAGCGAAGGAGAGTCAACGGCCGCGTTGAGCAGGGAGCGTAGATGGTCCTCGCCGCGGACCGCCAGTATAACATCGCGCATTCCGTCAGGAATCCGCGGAAACCGGGCCGCGAGAACGTGCATCACGGATTCCTGGAGGGCTTCCTGGCGATCTTACTGACGACCTTCCCGACGTAAGCTTTCGGTGAGAGTCATGGCGATGGATCGGGTGGTGAGGTTTGACAGCGTGAGAACTTTCGATTTGAAGGCACGCCTGGCAACGTCGGCGTTCAATATATAGCAGAGGACTAATTCGAAAACTTCGGATGGCACGCGCACGATCAAGTCCTCGTCCCATAGCATGTTGTCGAGCAATCGCCCGAGGCGCTCGGCCTTCATCGCCCGCAGAACGAAGATTCCGGCGGGAGTGCCGGGTAGGGCGTCGAACGGCATGTCCGCCAGTTGGAGATGGTGAAAAGAAAAATCGGGTACGAATGGATGGTGCTGCGTCTTTCGGTTGGAGGGCAAAATGGGGCAGGGAAACCAACCAGCCATCGGCGATCACATCGACTCATTCCGAGCCATCCAGGGCGCTTTAGTTTCGTGTAATGCGTGTATTTCGTGGTCGTAAAATCCCGGTGGCGACCGGCTTCGCGCTGGATCAACCACGAAAGACACGGACCACACGAAAATGATGGACTGTGGCGGATCGGGAGCCATCGCCCAATCCGAAACATTCAGGGCTTTCTGATTTCGTGGTTCTCACGTCATTCATTTAATAGGCCTTGTGGTTGGGTCTTGGTCTCAAGCCATGCGATCACCCCGTCGGCGATGCCATGGGCAAGTTTGTCTTGCCACGCTGGGGTGGAGGCTCGGGCGGCGTCGGCGCGGTTCGAGAGGTAGGCGCACTCGACCAGGATGGCCGGGCACCGGGTGCGGCGGGTGAGGGCGAGGTCTGGGCGGTTGCGGGTCCCGCGGTCGGGCGTGTCGGCGTGGGCGGCCACCGCGGTGCGCACCGCGTCGGCCAAGGTGACACTGGCCGCGGCCACAGCGGTAGCGTCGACCGGAACCCGTTCGATGGCCGCCACGGCTGACTGGGCCGAAAGATCCTTCGGATCGGAATAATACACTTCGACGCCGCGTATGGCAGGTGATTCGGTGGTGAAATTGAAATGCACCGACACCAGTGCGGTGGCTTCGTGGTCGTTCACGAACGCCACTCGATCGTCCAGACTCAGCGTGGCATCCGAAAGCCGCGTCAGGTCGGTCCGCACACCGCGGGCCCGCAGGAGGCGCGCCGCGCGCACCGCCGTGGCCAAGGCCACCCGCTTTTCCAGCACCCCAAAGCCCTGCGTGCCGCCGTCCACCCCGCCATGCCCCGCGTCGATCACCACCAGCGGGCGCCGATCACCGCGTTCGCCATCCAACAATGGCGGTTGCGCACGCCACCACCATCCCACCGCTCCAAGGCCCAAGACAACACCAACGGCCACGCTCCAGACGAGTTTCCACAACCAGCCATGCCCACGCGCGCCTCGACTCCCACCCAGCCCGTTCAATCGGGCAGCGTGGCGTGCAGGCCACAGGAAGTCTTGAAATGATTTATTGCGCTTAATAATTAATTTTACTATATTTTTAACGATGCCCGGAAGGTTTCTGAAATCCGTGTGTACGCAAGTGGTGGCGTTGGCCATTGCCACGCCGGTGGCGGCGCATGCCGCGAGGGTGGGAGTGGGGATGAGCGAGGGGATGGCATGGCGGGATGGGATCGATCAGCCGTCGCGTTTCTTTTGGGTCACGACGAAGGGAAGCGGTCAAGGGGCGCGGAGTTCGGGGGCGACATCGCGGAGTCCCTCGGGGGCCGGGAAAGCGGCGGCGTCGAAACCGGCGGCGAAGAAGAAGACGACTGGGGCGGCGAAGCAGAGTGGACCGGCGACGCACACGGTGCGGGCGGGGGAGTCGTTGTCCTCGATCGGGCGTCGGTATGGGGTGAGTGCGGCTCAACTCATGCAAGCGAACGGGCTGAGTTCCGGGGCGGTGATCCGTCCCGGTCAGAGGTTGGTTTTACCTGGCAAGGGATCGGAAGCGACGCCGGCGATCGCCAAGTCCACTCCGGCGCCAGCGGCGAAATCGGGCGCGGCGGCGGGCGGATTGGGTCGGTACACGGTGCGTCGGGGTGAGACGGTGCGGGGGCTGGCAGCGCGCTTTGGATTGACCGAGAAGGATTTCATGCAGCTGAACGGATTAAAGGATCCGACGAAATTGCGCGCGGGGGCGGTGGTGAAATACCCGTTGGTGGGGGCGGGCGCGGCCGCCGTGGCGGAGGCCGCAGGAGCCGCTGGCGCGGCGGACGGGACTCAGGAGGAACCACTGCCACGCGGTTGGCAATGGCATGCGGTTGAGCCCGGGGAATCGCTGAGCCGGATTGCGGCGCGCTATGGTCGCGATCGGGCCAGCCTGGAGCGGGCGAACGACTTTTCACCGGACACGCCGATTCACGAAGGGCTGCGTCTGAAGATCCCGCCGCCTGGAGTCACGCTGGATCCCTCGCCACCCGTGCCGGCCCGCCGTCCGCCGAGGGGTCAGGACCACAGCGTGCTCGCCTATCGGGTGAGAAAAGGGGATACGCTGGAGGGCTTGGCCGAGACGTTTCTGACCACGCCGGCCATCCTGCGGAAGCTGAACCGATTATCCTCGGAAGGCGAGTTGACCGCCGGCCAGCGCATTGTCGTGCCCAACAACCTTTTCGAGTGAGTTTCTTTTGCGCGGCGACCACCCGGCGCTCATGGTCCACGCTCGCCGTGACCGAGATTCATCCCACTGCCATCATCCATCCCAGCGCCGAAATTGGCGCCGGCTGCCATATCGGGCCGTATTGCGTCCTCCATGCCGGCGTCGTGCTGGGTGAGGAATGCTGGCTGCAGAACCACGTGACCGTGGCCGGCCCCTGCGTCATCGGCCCGCGCAACAAGTTCTACGCCTTCGGAAGCATCGGCCAGCAAACGCAGGACCTGAAGTACGCCGGCGAACCGACGCACCTGGAGATCGGAAGCGACAACACGTTTCGCGAATTCGTCACGTTCAACCGCGGCACCGCGCCGGGCAGTTACACGCGCATCGGCAGTCACAACCACCTGCTTGCCTATTGCCACGTGGCCCACGATTGCGTCGTTGGCAACCACGTCATCTTTTCGAATTCCACGGGGCTGGCCGGCCATGTCACGGTCGAGGACAGGGTGATCCTCGGTGGCATGACGGGGGTTCATCAATTTTGCCGAATCGGCCGCCACGCCATGACCGGCGGCGTGGCCAAAATCGTCAAAGACATCCCGCCTTTCATGGTCGCCGATGGCAATCCAGGCGTCCTGCGCGGGTTGAACCACATCGGGCTCGAGCGCGCCGGGTTCTCGCCGGAAGAAATCCGTGCCCTCAAGGAGGCCTACAAGACGTTGTTCCTCCGCGGCCTGCCTCAGGCGGAGGCGCTGTCGATCGTGCGCGCCCAGGCCCCCTTGCCACCCAGCCTGGGTCAGCTGGCCGATTTTATCGAAGCCAGCGAGCGTGGGATTACGCGGGGTGGGCGATGAGTCAAATGAGCCGCGGGCTCGCTTGCACGCGCGGTGGGCCGACGCATCATGCCATCATGAACATCCACCACACCGCATTCGGCCTCTGGAACGGAGGGCGTTACATGCATTATGGCGAGCCGGTGACCGACGACCGGTTCATCGCGCTCATGCGCCGCTCGTATGAGCAAGGGGTGCGCACTTTCGTCACGGCGGACGTGTACGGAAATGGCGCGGCCGACACCATCTTCGGGCAGGCGATGCAGGGCATGCCGCGCGACAGCTACGCGCTCATCGGAATTGTCGGGCACGATTTTTATCAAGGCCAGCGCGACGGGGCGAAAGGATTTCCGCGCTTCACCAACCCCGATCTGCGCTCGCCCGCTGACTATGCCGGCTTCCTGCGCATGGCGACGGAGAAGTCGCTGGAGCGCTGCGGCGTGGATCGGTTTGACGCCGTGCTGCTTCATAATCCCGACCGCATCGGATACACCAGCGATGCCGTCTGGAAAGGTATGGAGGCGCTGCGGGAGGCGGGCCTGACCCGGTCGCTCGGCGTGGCCCCGGGACCCGCCAACGGGTTTTCGCTCGACCTCATTGTCAATTTCGAGCGCTTTGGCGCGTTGGTCGACTGGGCCATGATCATCCTCAATCCGTTCGAGCCGTGGCCGGGAGAATTTGTCCTCGGAGCGGCCGAGAAGTACGGGGTCGACATCATGGCGCGGGTCGTCGACTTCGGCGGGATCTTTCATGACGACGTGCGGCCGGGCCACGAATTCGCCAAATGGGACCACCGGAGCTATCGACCGGCCGGTTGGGTTGAATCGTCGATGGACAAGGTCGAGCGCATCCGTCCGGTCGCGCAGCGCCACGGGCTCACGCTGTTGCAACTCGCCTGCGCGTGGACGCTGGGCCAGAGGGCGGTGAAGTGCGTTGTCCCCACGTTGACGCAGGAAATCGGGGCCGGAGCCCGCCCGATCGACGACAAGCTGGCGGAATTGGTGGCGGTGGCCCCGGGGTGTCCCCTCAGCGCGGAAGAAATCGCCTTCATCCGTGAGATCGGCGAAAATCGCGGCTGCATGAAGCTCAAAGGTGCGCATCCCAATCACAGTGGCCAGGAGTTGCCGGACAATTGGCCGCTCGACGCGGATACCCGGGGCGCCGCCGAACGCTGGCGCATCGACCCGGTCCGGGACTTGGCGTACGCACACTAGATCGCACAAGCTTTCCGCGTTCCATGGCATTCACCGACTCCGTCAAACCGCCGTTGCGCGGTGTGATTCCTCCCTTGGTTTCCCCGCTCGCGGCGGCAGACGCGTTGGATGAGGAGGCTTTGGAGCGATTGATCGGCCATGTGTGGGGCGGCGGAGTGCCGGCGATTTTCTTGCTGGGGAGCACCGGCGAAGGACCGAGCCTGAGCGCCCGATTGCGGCGAGAACTCGTGGCGCGCAGCTGCCAGCTGGCCGCCGGTCGCGGTTCCGTGCTCGTGGGGATCAGCGACACCGCGATGGCCGAAAGTGTGGCCCTCGCCTGTCATGCCGCCGAGTGCGGGGCGGACGCCGTGGTGGCGACTACCCCGTATTATTTCCCGCCGGAGCAATCGGACTTGGTCACGTACTTCCGGGATCTCGCGGCAGCGCTGCCACTGCCGCTGTATCTCTACAATATGCCAGGCCTGACCGGCACGATGATCGAGGTCGAGACCGTGCGGCAACTGATGGATGAACCGAGCATCGTGGGCATCAAGGACAGCTCGGGGGACATCGGGTATTTCGAAGACTTGCTGGCGGTGGGGCGGTCGAGGTCGGATTGGTCAGTCTTCATGGGGCGCGAAGAGTTGGGAGTCACGGCGGCCCGGCTCGGCGGTCACGGTGTCGTGTCCGGTAGCGCTAATCTCGTGCCGGCCCTTCACGCCCGCACATGGGACGCCATTCGAGATCAAGACTGGCCGCGCGCGAAGGACCTCGAGGAGGAAATCGACCGCCTCGGCCGAGCCATTTTCACCCTGGGAGGACGAGGGGTCGGGTTTATCCAAGGGCTGAAGGCCGCCCTCTCGTTGGCCGGTTTATGCCCGGACCGACTGGCGCCACCATTCTCGCCATTGCCCGACTCCGACCGCACCGAACTCGACCGCCGGCTGCGCGCACTCGGGGTGCTTGGTTGAAAACGAGCCTGAGAGGGAGTGGGCGGCCTTGGCCGCGAAGCGTGCCAGTTCCCAGAAATGACTTTGGAGTTCAGGGTTCCCGTATGGTCATATCCGGAAACCAGTGCGTGAAATCGGAGGGATTGCGAGTGACGAGTCCTTCGTGATGTGTCGCCCTTGCCATCATTCAACCTAGTGTGCACACTCGCTCCGCTTTAGACCTCCGACCGCCGCCCTCCGACCGCCGCCTGCCGACCGCCGCCTGCCGACCGCCGACCATGAACCAACGTCCGATCCAACTGGTTGCCAGCGGCGACCTGCGACTCTCCGCGAACCAGGCGTGTTGGCCGGCGCAACGGGCGATGGAGGCGGCATTGGGTCGGGCGATCGAGGCTGAGGGGGGGCGGGTGGTGCGGGCACATCCGGTGAAGCGGAAGGAGGGGCATGGATTTATTGCGTCGCAGCGTGAAGGCATGGAGGTTTTCCGCGGGATCGATCCGATGTCTCCGTTGATAGTGGCGGAGGCGGTGTGGCAGTATTCCCATCATGTGCTGGCCGGGCTGACGACCCATCGGGGGCCGATTCTGACGGTGGCGAACTGGAGCGGCCAGTGGCCGGGATTGGTCGGCATGCTGAATCTGAATGGCTCGCTGACCAAAGCGGGGGTGAAGTACTCGACGTTGTGGAGCGAGGGGTTTACGGATGATTTTTTCCGGGCCGGGCTGCGCGGGTGGATGCGGACGGGGCGGGTGACGCACGACACGTCACATGTGCGCTCGATGAGTGATGTGAAAGTCCCGACGCGACTGGCGCGGCTGGGGGAGCGAATCGCGGGCGAACTGCAGCGCGACAAAGCGATCTTGGGCGTCTTCGACGAAGGTTGCATGGGCATGTTCAACGCCATCATTCCGGATCATGCCCTGCACGCCTGTGGCGTCTTCAAGGAACGCCTGAGCCAGTCGGCGCTCTATTACGAGACGCAGCAGGTGGCACAAGCCGAGGCGGACGCGGTGCGGGCGTGGCTGGAACGCAAAGGCATGACCTTTCACACCGGACGCGACCACGCGACCGAGCTTACGGACGCGCAGATCCGGCTCCAGTGCCAGATGTACGTGGCCGCGGTGCGACTGGCCGACGACTTCGGCTGCGATGCCATCGGCATCCAGTACCAACAGGGGCTTAAGGATTTGTTGCCAGCGAGCGACCTCGTTGAAGGCCTGCTCAACAACGCCGATCGGCCGCCAGTGCGTTCTCGCGGCGGGCGTCGCCTGCTGTGGAGTGGCCGGCCGTTGACGCACTTCAACGAGGTGGACGAATGCGCGGGCCTCGACGGCCTGCTCACGCAGCGCGTGCACGAAGCGCTGGGCCAGCCGGTCGAGAACACACTGCATGACGTGCGCTGGGGCGAGGAGTATGGCGGCTCGTTTGTCTGGGTTTTCCTGATCAGCGGCGCGGCACCACCCGCCCATTTTATCGGTGGCTGGAAGGGCGCACACGGCTATCGCCAGCCGGCCATGTATTTCCCCAACGGGGGATCGACCGTGCACGGCGTCTCAAAGCCGGGGGAAATCGTCTGGTCACGCATTTACGTACAGGACGAATCGCTGCACATGGACATCGGGCGGGGCGGCGTGGTCCGGCTGCCCGAGGCGGAAACGCGCCGTCGACTGGAGGCCACCACGCCGCAATGGCCGATCATGCATGCGGTGACCTATGGGGTGTCGCGCGACCAACTCATGGCCAAGCACCAGGCGAATCACGTTCACGTCGCCTATACGCGCGATGCCAAGGCGGCCGACGACTGCCTGCTGGCCAAGGCGTCCTGTGCCCAGGCCCTGGGGATGACGGTGAATATCTGTGGGAGTTTCCGTCGTTGACGGGAGTCACGCCTCGCGGTACCAGCACTCGGGGAGTGGGAGCGGGGGATTCGAGGTGTTGTCGCAATCGAGCGGGTGGGGAAACACGGTGCGGTAGCCGGGGTCGCGGGCGAGGCGGTCGTGGCGCACGAAGGTGAATTCCATGACGCGAGGGATGTCGAGGCCGCGCTGGCGCAGCGATCCGCAGCAGTTGTTGGGATGGATGTGGACGCACGCATGCGTCTGAAGGAGTTTTTCGATGGCGCGGCCGGCGAGGCGAAAGATCGGGCGGCTCCAGAGCTGGTCGATCTGGTGGAATTCGGCGACGATGATGCGGAAGCGCCGCATGAGGGCGTCCGAGGCCGCGAGGATCACTTCGTATTCGAACCCCTCAATGTCCATCTGCAGAAGGAGATCCGATTGCGATCCGGGCATCGAGGTGTTCACCCAGTCATCCAACGTCATGAACGCTTCATTTGTCGTGGCTCCGACGAATTTTTTGGTGAAATGAAAGCGTGGATGACTTTCGGCGGGGCCCTCAACCGAGCGGTCCGCCAGAAACACGGGCATGCCGCGGTCGGCACAATCTTTCTCGAAACCGGAGACCGAACTGACTCCCGGCGAAAAGCAGGCATCGATTCCCGCCAGGTCATCGGGAACCAGATAGCCGCCATCATCCGCTGGCCCCAGCCTGATGAGATCCTGCGATGGTTGGCGGGGGCGGAGCGACCGCAGCAGCCGGCGAAGGTCGCCCCCATCGGTCAAGCCGGTGGGAAACGCCTCGACAACTCCAAGCGACTTGACGGCGAGGGCGTGGAGGACTTGCGGCATGAATGGGGGCGGGCGTGAAGCGGTGGTTGGGAGGGATGGGACACGGAGCCGATCAATCCGGCAGCCGCTTCACGCGGATGTTCTTGTACATCACTGTCGAATCCGGGTCGTGCGCCTGCAGAGCGAAGGTGCCCGATCCGAGCTTCCGGCCCGGCTCTTGGCCCGGGCCGGCTTCGGGTTCGACGTATTCATTGACCACCTTGCCGTCGAAGGAAACGGTGACCTTGCGACCCTCGACCTTGATTTCGTAGTCCCACCAGACGTCGTCGCCAACCGGGGAAACGTTCATGACGTCCTTGCACTTGTAGATCGATCCCGATTTCCTCGGGTCCTTGTTGAAGGTGTTGTTCACCTGGGCCTCGTGCCCTTGGGCGGGCCAGTTCTCCGCTTGGTAGGCGGTGTGGAAGAAAATGCCGCCATTGCTGTTCTTTTTGGTCTGCACCTGGGCGCGGAAGATAAAGTTTTTGAAGGGTTTGTCGTCGCCCACATAGAACAGGTGATTGCGCGGGCCGTAGGCGACGACGGCTCCGTTTTCGAGCCGGAAGGCGGGCTTTTCTTTTTCGGCGACTTTCCATCCGTCGAGCGACTTGCCGTCGAAGATGACGGTGAAGCCGTCTTTAGTGGCGGCTTTATCCTCGGCGGTCAACGGGGCGAGGGACAGGGCGCACGCGGCGGCCCAGAGGGCGATGGTTAGTTTTTTCATGGGTGATTGCGCGGTGAAGATGCGGACTGGGTTGGGCGGTTGGGCGGAGTACGCGTCACGGCTGTGTGCTGCCGTGTTTGACGGGGACCATGTAATCGCCCAGAGCAAACTGCAAGCCGCCAAGATAGTGCTTCACGATGAGCGGGTTCCAATAGATTTGCTCGTTGTGGCCGAGGGAGCAATAAAAGACGCGGCCCTGTCCCTGGTTGCGCACCCAGGAAATGGCGAAGTCGCCATCGGTGCGGACGATGCCGCCTTTTTTCATGTCGGTTTTGCTTCCTTCGCCGAGGAAGAGGCCAAGCAGGTTATGCCGGGTTGCAGCGTCGTAATTTTTGAGCTGGTAGATTTCATCTTTGATGTCGAAGGTCGGGCCGCCGGCTATGAACGGGGCGTTGAGCGGGTGATCGACGTCGCGCACCTTGACCGTGACGGTGTCGCCGGCGTTCCACGGGTGGGCATTGAACGTGCCGCCGATGAGATCGAAGTACCGGGGCTCGTCGCCCAACGTGTCGGTGGCCGAGTGGATGCCGGCCAGGCCGCCACCGTTCTCGACGAAATTGAGGAGTGATTTCATGAGCCGGTCGGCGCGGGCCAGATCGGCCTTGATGAGTTCGTCGCGGGCGGGGTTGTCTTTCCACTGGCCGTGGTCTTCGCTGAACACGGGACCAGTGGTGTTGAGCATGAGGACAGCGTCGAAGTTTTTGAGCTTCTCGGGCTCGAAATAGGAGACGTCCTCCGTGACGGTGGCGGTAAACGCTCCGGTTTTTTCGCCGAGAAGCCGGACCATTTCCTGGCCAACCGGGATGGAGCTATGGCGGAACCCCCGGGTGCGGGAGAACACGAGGAGCTGGCGTGGTTTTTCCGGCTTGGCCAGTGGCTCAGCCGGCAGGGCTTCCTGGATTTTGGCGATTTGCTCGTCGTTGGCTTGGCTCCAGGCGCAGGCGAGCGGCCAATTCGACGCTGTGACGATGGCCGCGGTGATCCAGCGGCGCAGGGATTGACTTATCATGGGGTCGGCGGTTGTTGGTGGATTGGGCACGCAGCCTTTCCCTCGCCGCCCCAATGTCAAGACACGCCCATGAAAGAAGACGCCTTTTCCCTGCTTAAGGAACTCACCGAGTCGCACGGCGCCCCCGGGCACGAGGACGGCCCGCGCGCCGTATTCATCCGGGAGCTCGCGAGGGTGGGCCCACTCAGCACCGATCGGCTCGGTTCAGTGATGTGCGAGGTGGAGGGGACCGCCGGAAAATCCACTGGTCCCCGGCTCATGGTGACGGCGCACTTGGACGAAGTCGGCTTCATGGTGCACAGCATCACCGAGGCCGGATTCCTGACACTCGTCCCGCTCGGCGGTTGGTGGACGCACACGCTGCTCGCCCAGCGCGTACGGATCCGGACGCGATCCGGACGCGAACACCTCGGCATCATCACATCGACGCCACCGCACTTCCTCAGCAAATCGGAAAAAAACAAGGTGCTCGCGATCGAGCAGCTCTACGTCGATGTCGGCGCCTCGAACCGGCGGCATGCCGAGGAAACGCTGGGCCTGCGGCCCGGCGATCCGGTGGTTCCGGACTCCCCGTGCACGCCGATGTCCGATCCTGACCTCCTGTGCGCCAAGGCGTTCGACAATCGGGTGGGCGTGGCCGTCACCATTGCCGCCCTGCATCAGTTGGCGGCCGCCTCGTTCCCCGCGCCCGGTCAGTTGCTCGGTGTCGCCACGGTGCAGGAGGAAGTTGGCTGCCGCGGAGCCGAAACGGCGGCCGCTTTGGCGCGACCCGATGTCGCGCTGGTCATTGAAGGCACGCCCGCCGATGACGTGCCGGGGTATCCGGCCAGCGCCCGACAGGCCGTTCTCGGCCAAGGACCGCAGGTCCGCGTCATGGACCCGACAGCCCTGATGAATCCCAGGCTCGTCCAGTTCGTAACGGACGTTGCCACCGAAAAAAACATCCCCTGCCAGCTCGCCGTCCGTCGCGGAGGCGGTACCGACGCCCGCGCCTTCACCACGGCCGGCCTCGGCGTGCCCTGCGTCGTTATCGGCGTTCCGGCCCGTTACATACACACTCACAATGCCATCATCCACCTCGACGATTACCTCGCCACCGTCGCCCTCGTCGTCGAGGTGGTCCGCCGTCTCGACCGCGCCGCGGTCGATGCCCTGACTCGATTCCTCCCTTGAAGGTCGTATCTGGCGGCCTTTCAAGCCGCTCCTCGAGTTTGTCCATTTTTCGTGCCTCGCCGGTAGCGGAACGACTCTCCAGGTCAGCCAGGGCCGAAGGCAATGAGGCGGACAAGCCCAGGTGTCTCGTCCCACCCCGAGCGTTAAGCGCCGTTTGAGACCTGATCCCAAAAAGGGACATTGGAACCACGAAAGTCACGAAACACACGAAAAGTCACTGGGTTAGGACAAGCGACCTCCTCATCCATCACGTGGACGGTGAGCATTGGGCAACGCCTTGGTTTTTCGTGTGTTTCGTGGTTCCCATCCGGGTTTTTAGGCTGATTGACTTACGGCGAAAGTCGCGCGGCGGGCCACGGGTAGGGGAAACCAATCAGGTGGAACAGCCACAGGATCTCGAGCTCAGGCCGACGGCACCTGGTGCCCGCAATCCTCGTGCGCCAAGCGCAGTCTCCCGACCGCCGACCACCGACTTCACTTCGCCCCCGGAGCGGCTTTTGCTGGAGCGGGCGCGAAGGCTTCCTCGAGGGGAAGTCCGAGGGCGAGTTCGAGGTGAGCGACGGCTTGGTTGTAGTGGTAGAGGGCTTGGAGGCGGCTGCGGCCGGATTTGATTTCGGTTTCCTCGGAGGCGAGTTCGATGCGTTTGCCTTTGTCGCCCCCGACGACTTTCGCTTCCGCGGTGTTTTTCTTGAGGTCTTCGCTTAGGAGCTTTTCGCCGTGGGAGACGTCGGCGAGGGCACGGGCGGCCTCGTTGACGGCGCGGATGGCGAAGGCGACCTGGCCATCGATGCGTTGGTTCATGACGCGTTGGGCTTCCTCGAAGTTGGCGATGGCTTCCTCGTGTTGTCGATGGGCTTTGTTTTGCCAGGGCGAGATGAGAGGGAAATTAAACGTGAGCAGCGCGGAGATTTCATCCTGATCACGATAGCCGTCCGAAGTGGTTAAGCCGTAACCGACGCGGAGGTCGTTGATCCACGGCAGGCGAAGGGCCTTGACCTCGCGCAGGCGGGCGCGTTCGACGTCGCTCCGTGCCTTCATTTCGGCGAGATCGGGGCGGTGGGCGCGGGCCAACTCGATCAGAGCGGCTTGGTCGAGGTGGCGTTCGTCGATTTTCCGGAGGCGGAGGACGTTGGTGAACTGGATGCGGTTCGGATCATCGAGACCGCAGAGGACACCGAGTTCTTCTTTGACCAAGGCGAGTTCGCGCCTCGAATCGAAAACCTCTTCGCGCGCTTTGTAGACCTCGAGACGAGCGCGTGGCAGTTCGGTGGGGTCAAAGAGATTGGCCACGCCGGCCGCCGCCGCCGCCGCCGCGGTTCCGCCAAGGCTGGCTGCGAATTCTTCGACGCTTTTCTGGTTGCGCTGCATCAGGTCGAGCAGGCTGATGTTGGCCTGATGCCACGCATGGCGGAATTGGAGTTCGTCGTACCGACGGCCGACGTCGAAGACGAGGTCGCGCAACTCGGTGCGCATGCGTTGGTTTGAGAGTCCGGCTTCGGCGCGGGCGCGGGCGGCGCGGGCCCGCATCTCCCAAGGATTCGGGATGAACAGGCGGGCAGTGACGACGAACTGCTGGTCGCCGTAAAGGTCGTTCGGGTGGTTTTCGTATTCGCGGCTGCGGCTGAGGACACGGCGGCGGGAATACTCGCGGGAGTTTTGGCTTTCGCCGGTGATGCCGGGGCCTTGGCGGTTTTGCCGGCTGGATTCGCTGCGGCGTTCGACTTCGTAGACCGTGTTGTCGGTGATGGTCTGATATTTGCCCGGGGTGCGGCGGCGGACGGTCTCCGTCGTGATGCGGCGGGTCTGATCGGTTAGTTCGCGGTCGACCGTGGTGCCTTCCGAGAGAATCGACTGACTATTGCCTACGCCGCTGTATTCAACGAAGTTCGTGCGAGTCGTGGTGTCGAAGTAGCCGCGCTGGACGGTGTTAATGGTGCTTGTTTCTTCGAACGGTTGGGCGAGGTCGGCCTCGAATTCGTAATCGAACCCGATCCGCAATTCGGGGTCACGCCAGTCGTAGGCGGCAAACTCGGCCTGCAAGTAATAGGCTACTTCCCCCCGGAACCGCCAGAAGTCCGGGTGCGATTGGATGGCGAGCTGGATGAGGTCGCTGCGGGTGAGTGGGCCCTCCGCTGGGGCTTGGGGAATGGCTGGCAGTTCCGGCCTG
>JBJXFS010000013.1:0-25166 GCA_046155625.1 Verrucomicrobiales bacterium
GCCGCGTCGTAGTTGCGCTTCGTAAATTCAATCCACCCGACTGTCTTTTCGCCATTATTGAGACCGGCGTACGCGCACCATCCAATCAGCCCGGTGAGTGCGGAATAGCGGAGAAGGTTACCCCCCCCCTTTTTAGCGTCAGTATGTTATGGAATTTCATGAGAGAGTGCGGGGGTCAGCGAACCGCTAGGCACAAACTCCCGGAGTGGTATCGGCAATAGGTTTTATTGTCTTTTCTTTGTCACGCGTTTTAATTTTTTGTCACTCGGTTTTTCAGTCTTCAATTGGTGGGACGGATTGATCCACAGAGGTTCCAGGCCCGCCAATTTTGGCTTCGGCGGACAGAAAAAAGGGGAGTGCGCCGCGCCCACATTTGAAGGCGTGCGTTCTGACGTCTCCAATCCGACACTCCGCCGTTTCTCACCGCCAAGTTCGTTGCGTGGGCGCGGGTGCGGCGTTGAGTGGCAGGATGAGCGACATATTCGGGAGGATGTCGACGTTGGCCTGTGATCACACTCCTTCGCCGCCGGTGGTGGAGGGATTTGTGTTGCATGAGTTTATTGGTCGCGGGGGATCGGGGATGGTTTGGCGGGCGACGCAGGAAGGCACGATGCGGGAGGTGGCGCTCAAGGTCTTGGCGCCATGGCGCGCCCATGTGTTGGCACCGTTGCGGTTCGAACGGGAAGCCGAGATCGCGGCGTCTCTGGAGCACGAGGCGATCGCGGGGGTGTTTGGAGCCGGCGAGTGCCCGGCTGGTCCGTGGATTGCGATGGAACTCGTGGCTGGCCCACCGGCCGACGACTGGGTTCGTGAAACGAATCCGCCGTTGCGCGAACGCGTGGTTTTTTTCAGCCGGATCTGCGCGGGGATGAGCCATGCGCACCAGCGGGGCGTGATCCACCGCGACCTGAAGCCCGGAAACGTGCTCGTCACCCCGGATGGCACCCCAAAGATTGTCGATTTTGGCCTGGCCCGGCGCGACGCGGACGACTCGCTGGAGGGGGACTTCACGCGGGAGGGCGATTTTCTCGGCACCTTGGCGTGGATGTCGCCGGAACAGGCCAGGGGCGAATGGACCGAAGTCGATGCGCTTTCCGATATCTTCGCTTTGGGAGCGATCTTGTTCGGGTTGGTGGCGGGCGCACCGCCTCTCGATTCAAAGCTCCCGCCCGCCGCCCAATTGGCGGCGGCGCAGTCAGGTGAACGGCGGCGGATGCGCGAGGTGGTGCCGACGGTGCCACGTGACCTGGATGCAGTGGTGGCGCGCTGCCTGCAGGCCGGCAAGTCGGACCGCTACCAATCGGTGGCCGAGTTGACGGCAGACCTCGACCGCTGGCTGGTCGGCGAACCGGTGCGCGCGCCCGTGGGCGCGCCGTTCTATTGGGTACGCAAAAAACTGCGGCGCCACTGGAAGGCCGCCGCCCTCTCGTCGGTGGGAGCGCTTTCCGCGGCCGGCTTGGCCGGTGGCTACCTCCACGGAAAGGCGCGGGTCGAAGCGGAGAGAACCGCGGCACTCGAACGCGAAGCGGAGCAGCGCAAACGCACGCTCCACGAAGCCCAGGAACTCGTCACCCAGCTGCTGGTCGAGATGCGATTCAGAATCTCAAATCCGCATGGCCGAGCTCCAGCCTCGGGTCAACGCCCTGCTCGGCTTGTAATACTCCCCGGCTCAACGGTCCTCCAACGCCTGCTTGATCGCCTCCAGTTCATCCGCCAGCAACCGGGGGTCGGTCACCGTCGCGGCCACCTCCTCCCGCAAATGAAGCCCGACGCGGACCCGCATCCGATGCAACGCCACCGTCGTGTGACGCGAGATGAGCCCGGGTCCGCCAGGATGAACCGTGCGTTCTAAGCCCGTCTCGAAGCTCTGGAGACGCATTCGCAAGGCGTCAAAGACCGCCCGCTTGCCCTTCCTGTCGTAATATTCCTCTGTCCGGGCCAACGCCCGGGCTAACAAGTGATGCGCCCACGCTCGATCAAACGCCCGATCCGGTGAGTCCGCCGCCCGAGCCGCCGGCTCGGTCCCGCGGCCCAGGTCCTCTCGCGCGTCCAGGCTTTCATGTCTCACCCCACCCCCGCGCTTGGTCGTCATGCGGGCGCGATAATGGTCAATGAGAAACCGGTTAAGTGCCACCCGGACCAACCCCCGGAGATGACCGTGGTCACGGTCGGCCCGTTCGAGCAGAGTGCCCGCCACCACAACCCGCCGGAAGAACTCCTGGCATAAATCTTCCGCCTCCTGCGGCGCCACATGCTGGCTCAAATAAGCCAGAATCGCCGGCCGGTAAGACTCGCAAAACCAGTCCAATGGAGCGGAAGTCAATCGCTCCTGCTCAAATCGCGTCCATTGGGTCGTGGGAAATCGGGGGAATACGGCCATGTCCTTTGCCAGCCAGTCCATCGCTCCACTAAAAGCCAGGGACTCGATGAAGTCGAACCGTTTGGCGGACGATCCGCCCGTCACCACACCCCACATCGACCCTTCAAGACTAATCAACAGAACATATCACTCATCCTCCAACCAAGAACCAAGAACCAAGAACCAAGAACCAAGAACCAAGAACCAAGAACCAAGAACCAAGAACCAAGAACCCCGAAATCCTTTGAAAAGCGGTCGACCCCGCGTTGTCTGGCGGGCTTATGTCCTCGAAGTATGATCTTGTTGTAGTGGGCGGCGGACCGGCGGGGTACGTCGGCGCCATCCGGGCCGCCCAGTTGGGCAAGAAGGTCGCCTGCGTGGAGAAGGAGCGGGCCGGGGGAACCTGTCTGAACTGGGGGTGCATTCCGACCAAGGCGCTGCTCAAGAATGCGGAGCTTTATTACACATTGACGCACAAGGCATCGGAGATGGGGCTGAAGATTGAGGGGCTGTCGTACGACTGGTCGGCGATCATTGGCCGAAGCCGCAAGGTGAGCGACAAGATGGCCGGGGGGATCGAATTTTTGTTCAAGAAGAACAAGGTGGACTATGTCAAAGGGGAGGCGGCCTTGGAGGGGGGCGGGGTGGTGGCGGTGACGGCAGCGGACGGCACGAAGTCGACGGTGGAGGGGACGAACCTGTTGATCGCGACCGGCTGCGTGAGCCGGGATCTGCCTGGATTGCCCTTTAATGGCAAGACGGTGATTGGCAGTCATGAGGCGATGATATTGCCAGCCCAACCGAAGGACATGATCATCATAGGCGCGGGGGCTATTGGCGTTGAATTCGCGTATTTTTACCAGGCCTTCGGAACCAGGGTGACTCTGGTGGAGATGTTGCCGAATATCCTGCCGGTGGAGGACGTGGAAGTGAGCCAAGCTCTGGAAAAGTCCTTCAACAAACTCGGGGTGACGGTGCGCACCGGGACGAAGGTTGTGGCAACGAAGGAGCATGGCACGCATGTCGAAGTGACGGTCGAGAAGGACGGGAAACAGGAGACATTGACCGCTGAGGTGTGCCTGGTGGCCATTGGCGTGAAGCCCCTGCTGCCGCCGGGTGTGGCGACCAAGCTGACCGACCGCGGGTACATCCTCACCGATGCCCGCTACCAGACGAACCTGCGCGGGGTATATGCCGCCGGCGACATCATTGGCCCACCTTGGCTGGCGCATGTGGCGATGTACGAGGCCATCCAGGCGGTCAACGGCATGTTCGATCCCAAGTTCAAGCCGAAGAAGGTGGACATTTTCCCTGGCTGCACGTACTGCCAGCCGCAGGTCGCCAGCGTCGGTCTGACCGAGCGGGCGGCCAAGGAAAAGGGGCTGAAGTTCAAGGTGGGCAAGTTCCCGTTTCTGGCGAGCGGAAAGGCAGTGGCGGCGGCGGATGCCGAGGGGTTTGTCAAAGTGCTGATTGGGGAGCCGCATGGCGAGATTCTCGGCGCGCACATCATCGGTCACGACGCCACAGAGATGATCGCGGAATTCGGTTTGGCCATGAGCAGTGAACTCACCTACGAGGACATTGAGGCCACCATCCACGCGCACCCGACATTGGCTGAAGCCATGCACGAGGCTGTGTCTCAGGGGCTTGGCCATGCCATCCATATCTGAAACCCCGCTCGTGGCGGTGGACGGAGTGACCGTTCATCGCGGCCCAGCCGTCATTCTCCAAGACGTCTCGTGGTCCATGCGTCGCGGTGAGCACTGGGCTCTCCTCGGCGCCAATGGCTCCGGCAAAACCTCCCTCCTCATGGCCCTCGCTGGGTACTTGATGCCGACCGCCGGCAGGATCGCCGTGCTCGGACGCGTGTTCGGGGAATCCGACTGGCGCGAACTCCGGCGCGAAATCGGCATCGTGAGCAGCAACCTTCGGCAGAGAATCGATGAGGCCGAATCGGCCCGGGAGGTTGTTGCTTCGGGCAAATATGCCATGCTTAATTTCTGGGGCCGGCTGACCCAAGCCGACCAGCGCCAGGGTCAAGCCTGGCTCGAGCGTGTCGGGTGCGGCCCGTTGGCGCGGCGTCCGTGGGCCGTGCTTTCGCAAGGCGAGCGCCAGCGAGTCCTCATTGCCCGGGCGTTGATCGCCTCACCACGCCTGCTCATTTTGGACGAGCCGTGCGCCGGCCTTGACCCGGTGGCCCGCGAACGGTTTCTCGGCTTCATCGAATCGCTCACGCAGTCGGCCAGTGGTCCGGGCTTGGTGCTGGTCACGCACCATATCGAGGAAATCACGCCCGGGATCAGCCATGCCATCCTGCTGAAGGCCGGCCGCGTCGTGGCCGAAGGGGAGCGAGGAAAAATCCTGACATCCCGTCACCTCAGCGCCATGTTCGATTGGCCCGTCAGCATCCGCCGCCAAAGCGGGCACCTGAAGTTGCACGTCCCCGAACCGAAGGACGGTGGCGTCGCTTGACGCTTTGCCATAGGATCGCGCCATGCCCTTGTCTCATTGGTTTCGGTTTCTCGCCTTGGCCGCCGCCGGCGCCACGCTGACCACCCGTCCCGCCCCTGCCGCCACTGATTCCCCGCCACCGCCCCATGTTGTCGTCATCGTTTCCGATGACCATCACTGGCGCGACTATGGCTTCATGGGGCACCCACACATCCGGACACCGCGCCTCGACCGCCTGGCGGCGGAAAGCCGGCTCTTCCGGCGCGGCTATGTGCCGTCCAGCCTGTGCTGCCCCAGCCTTGCCAGCATAATCTCGGGCCTCTACCCTCATCAGCATCGCATCACCAGCAACGATCCTCCCTTGCCACCCAGTGGCCGACACCCCGCCGGCAATGATCCAGCCTTCCAGGCCGCCCGCGAGCCGTTCAACCAACTCATGGACCGTCTGCCCACATTGCCGCGCCTCCTCCGCGCCAAAGGCTATGTGTCACTCCAGACGGGCAAATGGTGGCAGGGCGACTTCTCCCGCGGCGGCTTCACCGACGGCATGACCCGCGGAACCCGCCATGGCGACGACGGCCTCAAAATCGGTCGCGAAACCATGCAGCCGATGTGGGATTTCATGGAGGCCTCGGTTCGTGACCAAAAGCCGTTCTTCCTCTGGTATGCCCCGTTCCTCCCTCACTCGCCCCATAATCCGCCCGAGCGCCTGCTCGCCAAGTATCGCGAAAAGTCACCCTCCCTCCACATCGCGCGCTACTGGGCCATGGTCGAGTGGTTCGACGAAACGTGCGGCCAGCTCCTTGACTTCCTCGACCAACGCCAGCTCTCTGCCAATACGCTCGTCGTCTACGTGACCGACAACGGCTGGATCCAGGATCCAGAAAGCCCGCGCTACGCTCCACGATCGAAGCAAAGTCAATACGACGGCGGTTTGCGCACCCCGATCATGCTTCGCTGGCCCGGTCGCATCGCCGCCGCCGATCTTCCGCACCTCGCCTCATCGATCGACCTGGCCCCAACCATCCTTAAGACCGTCGGATTGGCGCCGTCACCGGAGATGCAGGGTGTTGACCTGCTCGACGATAAAGCGCTCGCCCAACGCAACGCCATTCACGGAGGAATCTTCACCCACGATTCCCAAGGCCTTGACCATCCTGCCGACAGCCTGCGCTGGCGATGGATCATCGACGGCCACACCAAACTGATCCTCCCCCACCCCGCCAACGAACCAGAGGCCCCGGTCGAGCTCTATCATCTTGCCGCGGATCCGGATGAAACCACCAACTTGGCCCCATCGCGCGCCGATCAGGTCGCCGCCCTCACCCGGCGACTCGATGCGTGGTGGCGGCCGTGAGGCGGTTTGCTCCCTCATCTGGAACCTAAGCGTGACGAAGTGAAGCCGAGGACGCTGCCAGGCTGGCAACCATCCCGTGAAGTGCCGCGGAGACGGGATACCGACTGTGGTTCAACCCATCGCGTTTCACGCTGGCCCCACGTCACCGGATCGTCACCTGATCCGTAATGGCGCCTCCCGAAACTGTCACGTGAGGATGTTGCTACACAACAACTCGTGCGAATCGGGAGCCAGCGTGTTGAAGATGCCGCATGCGACAACCGGAATTCCGGCGCATGCCCTGGCGGCAGGCCGTGCCGCCACTCCATTGCCATCCACCGAGCCAACTCATCCTGACATGAAACGATCCGCCCTGCGCCGTGCCCTCCTTGCCTCCGCCCTCCTCGCCCCGCCGTCGGCCGCCCTCGCCGGCACGGACACCTGGTTCACTCCTCTGACCCAGTCCGCGCCCGTCGTCGCCCCGAACAGCCTGCCTGAACTGAGTTCCCCGTGGGTTACCCCCGCCGGCCTCAGCCAAAAAAACATCGTCAGCCTCCGCGAAGTCGAGGATGCCGTGCTGAGCCCCCAGCAATCGATTATTCGCGTCCCCGGCTTGGCATCGAACTCATCCATGTTCGACATGCTGGCCTTCGACCCGACGGGCAACTTCCTCTTCATCCCGCACGAAACCATCATCGGCGCCGGGTGCTCGCGCATCAGCCTTTACGATAATAGTTCACAAGTCATCTTCGCGGGCGATCAAAAGGGCGTTTTCCAAACCCTGGACGGATGGGCCAACGACTTCGGCGCTTTCGACCCCAGCCGTTGGACACCCAACAACACCTTGTTCCTCGCCGAAGAATGGTCCGGCCTGGGTCGCGTCGTGGAAATCCTCAACCCGCTCGCGCCATCAGATCAAATTCAATCCCGCGTGCTCGAAAGCATCGCCAACGTCGCTCACGAAGGCATCAACTTCAGCCTCAAGTTCAACGATACCCTTTATTTCATCGACGAATGGAACTCGGGATCCATCTACAAATTCGTGATGAAGACCCCGGGTGATTTTACCGTCGGCCAGACATTCGTCCTCTCCGTGGATGCCTTCCTGTCTTCCGGCGGGGTGGCCAACAAGGATTGGAGCCAGCAAGCAGCCGGCGTGGTGCGCGAGGGCGCGGCCACCTGGGTGCCGCTCACGGATAGAGTGGGTAGACCGCGCCGCGGAATCACCAATCCCTTCCGAGACGGCGTCAGCAACGACCCCCGGACCAACACCAACACGCTCGGTGGCCGGCCAGCCGCGGACGATGTCGGCGCCACGCCCTACGGCCGACCCGAGGACGCTTCCGTCGGCCGCCTCGCGAACGGCAACGAAGTCATCTATATCGCCGTCACGTCGGAAAGCAAAGTGATCTCCATCGAAATCCTTGAATATGGTCTCGGCGGCGGGATCGGCGCCCTCGACGAGGGCAATCGAGCCGCGCCCTCGGGCAAGGCGATCGTCCGGACTTTCGTGAGCAATGGTTCTCCGAAGAATGCCGGCTTCGCCGCCACCACGGGCGTGCTGAACTCACCGGACAACGTCGCCCTCGATGCCCTCGGTAATGTCTATGTCATCGAGGATGCCCCCAACGGGGACCCGGTTGGCGGCGACATCTGGTTCGCCCGCGACACCAACAACGATGGTGTCGCCGAATCGCTCGACCATTTCCTGAGCATCCGGGTCAAGGGGTCCGAAGCCACCGGCATGATCTTTAATCCAACCGTGCCCACCGAATTCGCGGTCGCCGTTCAACACCCCGACAGCACCAATCTCGCCAACGTGCCGGCGGGGCTCGGTGACGCCGTTTGGCTGTTTAACGTCTCAAACATCCCGAACCAAGCCTTTGTCACCGCCCTGAACGGCGCCAAAGGAGCAACGAACCAGTAACGCTCCCGACTCGTCGCGGCGTTGATCGTACGACCTTGTTCGCGGGCGGACCCGCTGGGGTCCGCCTCTGGAGTTTTTACATTTTTCGTACCTTTTGGTTAACGGAACGACATTCCCAGCGAATGAGAGAAGGAGGCATTCAGGTGGGACGCGACCTCCAGGGCGCGTAGGCGGTGAAGGCGTACCGTCTGGGCCTAGTCTCCGCTTCTCGAGTGATGGTCGCGTGATTCACACCCGGAAAATCTCCAATTACCTCGTCTTTGCTCGTCGCTTTTTCTGGCTTTGGGTACCGCGTGAGAAGGCGAAAGGGGGCTTCTTTCACCAAGCTCCCACCGCCTACGAGCCCGAGAGGTCTCGTCCCACCTACACCCTCGAGCGCTCGCGGAAAGCTGAAGACTCAAACTCTTCCGATTCAAGGTGTTGACGGCCGTGACCGACAGAGCCGTCGTTGCCTCCATCCATCTTCACTTGGCTTCAGCTCTAGCTTCAAACGTCCCGGAACCCCCACCCTGCCGTTTTTTCTCACGATCCTTATGTCCAGATTCCGAATTCAGCCGAGCCATCGGGCAGCCCTCGCGCTCCTTCTCATGCTCCCGGGGTTCCTAGGCCGAGCGGAGGGCACCAATCCAGCGGCTCCTGCGACGCCGGCCCAACCGTTTCACGAACAGATCCTCGCGTTTCTCCGGACTGGCGACAGCGTTCTCCCCGAGGCGCCCGACACGCACCCGGTCAACACCCTGTACAACCGCGAGGCGGTGGTGCCCCCGCAATGTTACACGCGCACGGAAATCTGGCACAACCCGTGTTACGTCTGTCACCAGGATCCCATCGAGGGTCGGGAAAACACCATGAGCGACGCGGATTTACAGGAGGCGTACAGTTTCAGCGATCTTGGCATGACCAACCACTGGAAGAATCTCTTCGAGGACCGGAGCGCCCGCATCGCCGCCATCCCCGATAGTGAAATCCTCGACTATATCAGCCAGGACAACTACTCCGAACTCCCCGGTCGCCTGCGCGAACGTGGTTTCAAGGGATGGATTCCCGATCTGGCGAACTTGCACCTCGGGGCCAGTGCTTTCGACCACCACGGATTCGCCAGGGACGGCAGCCACTGGGTCGCCTTTAACTACAAGCCGTTTCCCAGCACCTTCTGGCCGACCAACGGCTCGACCGATGACGTCATGATCCGCCTGCCAGCGCCCTTCCGCACCGACCCTCAGGGCCGCCCGTCGCTGGACGTTTACAAGGCCAATCTCGCCATCCTTGAGGCTGTCATCAAGGGTCGATCCCAGATCACCTGCTTGCCGGTCGACGAAAAGGTGGTCGACAAGGACCTCGACGGCGACGGATCCCTCGGCACCGCCCGGGAGATCCGCGGTGTCAGTGCCTGGGTGGGTGCCGCGTCCAGTCAGTTTATCGATACTCATCTCTATCCGGAGGGCACGGAATTCCTGCACACTGTCCGTTACCTCAGGGTCACCCCGGATGGAACAATCGGCCCCTCGACTCGAATCAAAGAAGTCCGCTATTCACGCAAAGCCCGGGCGTACGTCAAGGGGGTGTACGCCCGCCGATACGATGAGGAGGCGATGGACAAGGAGGCGGGCTATCTTCCAGCCTATTTGGAAATCCCGCCTCACGGCCTGGACAATGGCAATGGATGGGCTCTGAGCGGCTTCATCGAGGACCGCCGCGGGAGGCTCCGCGGGCTGACCTACGAGGAAAATTTCTCCTGCATGGGATGCCACAATGCCGTCGGCTCGACCATCGACAAAACCTTCAGCTTTCCCCGCAAGGTCGATGGCGCGGCCGGCTGGGGATATATTCAGCTCAAAGGCATGCCCGATGCGCCCAACAAGGGAGAATCGCTCGGCGAAATCGTCACCTACCTGATGCGGGCCGGAGGCGGCAGCGAATTCCGCAACAACGACGAAATGACCGCCCGCTGGTTCAAGTCGGACGGAACCGCTGACCTTGAAAAGATCCGCGCCGCGCGGGATGTTTACGAATTGATCACCCCGTCACAGGAGCGCGCTCTGGCCCTCAACAAAGCCTATCGAACCATCGTCGAGGATCAGGATTTCATCTTCGGCAAAGACCCGGTGCTCGAACCGCCGAAAAATGTCTACGACCGCATCAACAACGAATCCACCCCGACCCTGCCGCCAGAGCGTGTCTACAAATGGAACATCCTCCTCGATTGGCCAGCCGATCGGAAGTGACGGGCGGCCAATCAGTCCGTAGCGACGCCGATCTGCGCCAAGATGGACGGGGCCAGCGCGGCATCATGGTCGAGCGCTTCAAACCAGGATGGGAAGCGCGGCGACCAACCGGCGGCGGTCAGCTTGCGTGAGCTGACCCGTTTGTGAGTCCAGCCGCGCTTGCGGTCGAGGGCGGGTGGACGTTCCGGCGGAAGCGGTCGGCCAAAGCGGCGGGCCAATTCGGTATAGACCATGCGCTGAGTCAGGGGCGTCTGGTCCGCAACGTTGAAGACTCCCGACGACCGGAATCCCACGACCCAAGCAATGGCAGCCGCAGCGTCGTCCCGATGAATCTGGTTGATCCATCGACCCTCCGACGTGGCGGGCGGCTCGGACCGGACATCGATCCGCGCCTCTCCGAGGAGAAATTGCCGCAACAGGACCGATCGACCCGGACCGTAGATTCCAGCCAGGCGCAAGACCGTACCGCCAGCGCACAGGACCCGGTTTTCCGCTTCCCGGAGCAGGCGTCCGGTCGACCGGTCCGGTTCGGCGGGGCTATCCTCGGTCACCCAGGTTCCATCGATCTGGGCATAAACACTGGTACTGCTGGTGAAAACGAGATGGGCCGTCGCGAAGACCTCGAGAAGAGCGCTGACGCCGCCGACGTACACGCGTCGATACTCATCCACTCCCCCGCCCCGGCCCGATGACGCACAGTGAACCACCGCGTCCACCATGGGCAAACCCCGCAGAAATCCAGGATCGGCGACATCCCCGGACCGCGCCTCCATGCCCTCCGCCGCCAACGCCACCGCCGATTCAGCCGAGCGCGTCACCCCGATCACCTGATGGCCGGCATCGCGCAGGCAGGCCGCTGCCGCCTTCCCCACATAGCCGCACCCAGCCACAAGTATCGTCATCGAGATGACTTACCCAAGATTTACTGTGGCACCACGAAATCCATCAAATGGCCACGAATCGTCCCGGGCGGGAATGGCACCGGCCATTTTCTGATTCAATCCCACCCTGCTGAATCTGTAACGTCAGTCCCGGGCAGGGCGGCGCGTCCCGCTCGCCGGACGGGGCGTCCCGCCACGTCCCTGGAGCTTGTACCTATTTGCGGCATGAGCTGAAGCCAAGGGGCGATGAATGGAGGCAACTATGGCGCTGTGAACTACTGCCGTGGAAACCTTGAATTGAAAGAGTTTCGGTCTTCCGAAGCCAGTTTCCATCGAGCGCTTGAGGGTGGAGGTGGGACGAGACCTCCTGGGCTCGTGGGCGGTGCGAACCTGGTGCCCGCAGCCCCTTATGGCCTTCTCAAGCGGTACCTAAAGCGAGGAAAGGTGATCCTGGTTAGAATTGCCAATCTCCAATACCCTTCCGGGTGATTCACTCGACCATCGTTCGAGAAGTGAAGGCACTCCTTGGATGGTACGCCTGCGCCGCCTACGCGCCCGCTAGGTCGCGTCCCACCTCAATGCCCCCGTCAGCACCACAAAACGGCTCCGAAATGAACAAACTCCAGGGACGGGGCATCCCGCCGTGTCCAGCGAGCCTCTCGCTCCGCGTGCGATTCGACACGTTCGCCCCGCACAAGCGACTTGCGCCACCCTCATCCACCGCCAAGACTTACCCGCCTTGTCGACGCCCCAGCCCACCGCCCCGCCTAGTCCTCCCCCCGCCGCCTCACCGAAGCCTACCGCTCCGGGCGGCGGCTGGACCCTGTTCACCCCGAAATACGTGAAACACGGGAAACTGCTCCTCGAGGGAGTTCAGAAGTTCATTCACTACAAGCGCGACATTTTAAAACCCGAGGTGCTGAGGGAAATCGAGGCGCAGCGCGACAACCTGAAAGCGGCTTTGGCGGCCCGCGACGCCGATCGGATCCGCGAGCTGGAAGAGAACCTCGGTCAGCTCTGCGAAAGTGCGGTGCCTGCCTCCCCAGATGCCGGCACGCGGGACTGGGTCGAATCTCTCGTCGTCTGTGCGGTCATTGTTTTTGCCATCCGCGCGTTCTTTCTTCAGCCGTTCAAAATCCCCACCGGCTCGATGCAGCCGACCCTCAACGGCATCATCGCCACTCGCATGCCGACCGGTGAATCCGGCCCCAATCCGGTCGTGAAAGCCTGGGAATTGGTCACCCGCGGGCGCAATTACGTCCGCGTCGAAGCCCCCTGCGACGGCCAGCTCGTCAAGGTCGACTCCAACGTGCTGCGGCAGCTCCGCCTCTTCGTCACGCTCACGCGACTCCATTTCGTCGATAACGCCGGCAATCCCCACACCAAACTCGTCTGGGCGCCAGCCCTCCAGCTCATCGGCTTGCCGGAGGGACAGGGTGCCGCCATCGATTCTCGGACCAGCGGCCTCTGGCTCGACCGGGACCAGGTCGGCACCGAAATCAAGGTGGTCGACACGAAGACCGGAGAAGTGGCCATTCGCCGGCCGATTCCCGTGAAAGCGGGTCAGGTGCTCGCCGCCGGCTCCGTCGACTCGGGCGACATGGTTCTGGTCGACAAACTCAGCTATCATTTCCGCCAACCGAAACGGGGCGAAGTCTTTGTGTTCAACACGCGGAACATCGCGGATATTCAGAATTCCCTCTCCCCGGCGGAGGGATCGCAACATTATATCAAGCGACTCACCGGGTTGCCGGGCGACAGCCTTGCCGTCAAAGAGGATGGCGGCCCCTTGTGGGTTAATGGCGAACTCGCCAAGGAAAAATACGTTCGTCGCGTTTTCGAAGCCAAAGCCGCCGACGGGGAGGGCGGCTATCGGGGATATTCCACGAATGGTTTCCGGATGCAGACCCCTCCATGGGGACCTCCCGGGCCTCCTCGCGAAGGGTATTTCGCCATGGGTGACAACAGTTACAACAGCTACGACAGCCGATACTGGGGCGCCGTGCCCGAGGAAAACCTCGTCGGCCCGGGCTTATTCGCCCTCTGGCCATTCACCACCGGTCACTGGGGGTTGATCAAATAGCCCTGCCTACACGGCGTCAACCGCGGAGCGGCCGAGGCCTTCACGCAGGGCGCGCAGAATGTCGCGATCGGTGATTTTGGCTCCCCGTGAGTCAGTGAGGTAAAAGCTGTCCTGGGCGCCTCCCTTGTCGGTGTTGATGCGTGCGTGGGCGATTTCTAGCCCCAGGGCACCGATGACGCGGAAAAAATCGCTCAAGAGTCCAAGTCGGTCGACGGCGTCGATTTCCACCACCGTGTAGCGCGGGTTCAACTCGTTGCTGAGGTAGACGCGCGTGGGGAACTCGGCCTTAAGCTGTCGAAACTCGGCGTCGTTCGCGTCCTCCGGATCTTCCGGCGGACGCAGGGCGGCCCAATCCGGTTCTTCGGTCGAAAAGACTTCGGCAATAAGCCGCTCGAATCGGCGGAGGACGCGCTCGTCGGTGACCGGTTCGAGTCTCGTCGTGCAGACGCGGAAGATGTCGAATACCACTCCGTCCTTGCGCAGGAAAAAGTCGGCGCTCAGAATATTCAGGCCACAGCGGGCCAGGCATCCCGCGACGCGCGCCAGCAGGAGCGACCGGTCGCGTGTGACCAGAGTGAGCTCGCTGCACGCGCGTTCGGGGACTGTCCGCCAGCGGTAAACCGGAAGGATTGGTTCTCCGGTTTCATTCAATTGTTCGGCTTTGAAAAACTCACGGAACAATCGCAACTGGCTGGCCACCCGGTGCGCGCTGCGGAACGCAAAATACCGTTCCGGCATCCCATCGAAATGAGCCTCTATCTCATCGGCCCATCCCTGCCCCAGTTTCTCGGCCAGTTCGGCTCGGAATTCGCTGTGCTCGGCCTGACGCACTTGCGCTTCGAACCCCGGTCGATCGGCGAAGTAGGTGGCGGTGCTGCGGTACAGTTGCAGCATGAGTGACTGCTTAAACCCACTCCAGGCGTTTTCGCTCGTGCCCTTGCTGTCGGCGTAGGTCATCACCAGCAAGGCGTCCAACCACGCTTTCTCCCGCACGTTCGCGGCAAAGTCCTCGATAACCGCTGGATCTTCGATGTTCTGCTGTGTGGCCGTTCGGAACAGACTCAAATGGTGATCGACGAGAAAGAGCAGCCGGCGCCTCCGGTCGAGACCAATCTTGTGCCGGTTGCACACGCGCGCCGCCAGCATAGTGCTCGCATATTCATGCTGATCAGCATCCGTAGCGCGCCCCGAGTCGTGCAGAATAATGGCGAGATAGAGCACGAAAGGATCCTCGACCTCCTGGAACAAGTCGCGCAGCATGATTTCCAGCGGCGTGCTCAGCCGCATGTCCAGCAAGTGATCCAGTTCTTCGACCACCCGCAGCGTGTGCTCGTCGGCGGAATAGCGGTGGAAAAACTCATGCTGCACCAAATCGGTCAGCGCGCCAAACTCGGGCAGGTAGCGCCCGAGAAACCCGACGCGGTGCATCTGCCGCAGGACCCGGGCCACGTCACCCCGTCGGCTCAGGATCGCCTCGAACGTCTCACGGTTCGTTTTCCGGTAACGGAAGGTTTTGCCCAGCATAGAGTAAGCACTCTTGAACAGCTGGCGAATCTGCGGACTGAGCTCCAGGTGCCGGACCTGGGTGTGCTGAAACAACCGCATCAACCGGTCCTCGTCCTCCTTGAATATCCGATCGTGGTCCGGGTAGATGAAGCCGCCCTTGCTGTAAAAACCATCGAAGCGCTCGATCTTCGGCTTCCGGCGCGCCAGAAAACTGAGCGGACCCGCGGGCTTTTCCTCCGCCTCCAACCGGAACCGCTCCATCAAGGAAAGTGTGTGCTGAAAAATGTTGCGCGTGTGATGATAGTAATCGCGCATGAACCCTTCGATGCGTGCCAGGATCCGCGTCTGCGGGTACTTGAGGTTGGTGGCCACACGCCCTTGCAGCCGCAACGTCAGCTGGTCCTGCGGCCGCTTTTCCAAATAGTGCAGCTCATTGCGCACCCGATGGAGAAAATCATAACCGCGCTCCATCTCCCGCAGTGCCGCCGGAGAAAGAAGTTTCTGCTTCGCCAAATCCGCGATGGAACGCGACCCGCACTTCACCCAGGCCACCCACAGCAGGTTCTGGTAGTCGCGCAGTCCACCGCAGCCGGACTTCACATTCGGCTCCTGAAGATAAACCGTATTCGAGTGCTTGCTGTGCCGCGCTATCAAGTCTTCGCGCCGCCTTTCGAGATAGGCCTCCTCCTGCCCCTTCAGGCATCGCTTTTCGAACTCCTCGGTCAGCTTTTTGAAATGCGCCGCCTCCCCGGCCAAAAATCGCGCCTCGAGCAACGATGTCTTCGTCTCGTGGTCCTCGTTGGCCAGGGCGACGCATTCGTCCACCGACCGCGTCACCGGACTGATCTTCAACCGGATGTCGGTCAGCAGGTAAAACATCTTCTGAATGATGGCATCGGTCACCGCCGGCAGCCCGCGGGCCGACCGGCCCGGCACCAGAAACAGCAGATCCACGTCACTGCAGGGGTTCAGCAACCCACGCCCGTACCCCCCCGTCGCCACCAACGTCAGCGGCGACGCGCCCGGCCCCACCCCCGCACCTTCCTGCGCCAACTCCAGCAAATTCTCCAAAACCACATCCAGCAATCCCGCCCGCAACTCACCGATCCGCACCCCGCTCCCCGCTGCTCCCCCTCCCCGGTGCAGCATCCGAATCCGCAACTCCTCCTTCCTCAAAAACGTCCGGTAATACTTCACCACCTCCACCGCCGTCGCCCCATCCTTGTGCGCCGGAGCCAACGCCCGCCGCGCATGTGCCCGCACTTTCTCCAAATGTTCCGTCATAAATTCCAGAAATTCCCAACCCCAGCCTAGCCGCGCCCGGGCGGCGGCAAGGCCAACTTAAAGGGACAGGCACATTATCGCGGCGCCTTAGTCTGTAATTGTCATAATTCTTACACCCTTTAGATTATTTCCTCGATTTCTTCTGGCTGGGGCTGTGATTCTTCGAGCCCACGGGTTGCGGGCGCGGGGTAGGGGTTAGGACATTCGTGGGAATTCCTGCAGGAGGTGGGCGGCGATTTGGGTGAGTTCGGCGGGTGACGGGGGGCGATGCTGGGCGGCGAGGGCCGGGTCGATTTGGGATCGGCGGACGATGTGGCCACCTTTCCAGATCCACGCATTGTGGCTGTAGGGGCCGACTGATCGCGGGTCGGACCATGTGTGGATTCCGAGGAGCGGGCGGCGGAGGGCGCTGGCGAGGTGCATCGGGCCGCTGTCGGCACTGACCACCCCGGCGGCGCGGCGGAGGACATGAATCAGCTGGAGGAGCGAAGTGGTGTTGGCGAGGTTCTGGACGTGGGGCGGGAGTGACGGAGGTGGTGGATCGTCGGTGCGGCCGACGACGACGACCGGGGTGTTTCGCCAACCGGCGGCGAGGATCTCGACGGCGGGCCAGCCGAGCGACTTCCCGGCTCCACGGGCGAATGGGTGAAGGGCGATGAATGGCTGGGTCGGGAGCCCGTCGACTGGATCCCCCAAGGGCAACCAATCGCCGTTGAGCGCCGACGTCTCGGGGCACTCCGGCTGGAGCGCTCGCACCAATCCCAGATACCGGTCGATCGAATGGAGGACACGACCCTGAGGTGTCCTTGTGGGGATGACGGTACGATAGAAAAACCGGGCGCCTTCTCGGGCATCGTCCAGACCGATGAGGACGCGGGCTCCGGACAGTCTGGCCAGCGCGGCGCTTCGCAGGAGTCCCTGGAAGTCGAGGGCGAGTTGAATGGGGTGGCGCAACATGGCGGCCCGGAATTCACGGATCCAGTGCAGGGCCCGGCGTCCGCCGGTCCATCCCCGGAACTGAGTTCGGGGAAACTCGACGACACTGGCCAGCAGGGGTGATCCCTGAAGGAGGGGCATCCACTCGGTGTTCACCACCCAATGGATGCGCCACTCGGGCCAAGCCTGATGCAGCCAGGCCACGGCCGGCAGGGTGTGCACGATATCGCCCAACGAGCTGGGTTTGACGACCAAAATGTCCCCCGAGGCTCCGCGAGGCAAAAAGTCCAGAGTCGGCGCAGGCGGGCTCATGGCAGGTCGCCGCATCGATCGCGCCCGCAGTCACTTGCCGACGGCGAGGCGTTCGGCCAACTGCGGCGGGAGCCCGGCATCGATGATTTTTCGCTGGGCGGACGGCAGGTCGTACTCGACTCGGCGGAGCACGACGCGGCCCGTTTCCTGATTGTATAAAACGTAAGCGGCCCGCCAGTCCCCGTCGCGTGGCTGACCCACGCTGCCGACGTTGATGAAATATTTCCGGCCGGGCTCGATGGTCAGGGCATCGGTGTTCTCGGTGGTCACCGAGAGCCCTTTGACGTAAAAGCGCGGGACGTGGGTGTGGCCGAAAAAGCAGACTTGCGTGAACTGGTAGCTGAAGCTCGCCATGGCGTCGAACTTGTTGAGCACGTACCCCCAGCTCCCGGGGGTGTCGAGGGTGGCATGGACCACCGTGAAATCGCGAACTTGGCGGACGAGGCGGAGGTCGCGCAGCCATTGTTTGTCCTCATCGGTGAGGTGCTCGCGCGTCCAGAGAAGGGCGGCTTGAGCGAGCGGATTGAGGCCGACGATTTCGGTGTTGGCGCTGGCCTCGTCGTCGTGGTTCCCTTTAACCACAGGACATTCCAGTCCCTGGATCTTGAGGACGCACTCGTGGGGATTGGCGTTGTAGCCGACCACGTCCCCGATGCAGACATGGTGGGTCGCGCCGTGGCCTGCCGCGTCGGCAAGCACCGCTTCCAGCGCGTCGAGGTTGGCGTGAATGTCGCCGAGGATGGCAAACTTCATCGAAAGGGGAAATAACGCAGAATAGACGGCGAGCTTTCACGCACGTCCGCGCATTGCAAGGGGTGAATATGGCCGGACGACGACGTGAGGGGCGGCCTACCGCTGGAAGGCCAGGATGAGGATAAGGAGGATCAGCAGCGGCAGGATGATGTAGAAGAAAATCTTCACCCAACTCTTGGGGTGCTCGCCGTAAATGGCCCCGGTGGACCCGTTAACCACGATTTGGAATGCCTTGGCGCCAAAGGTGTAACTGACCACCCAAATCGGGACCAGCACGTGCTTGAACGTCCGCCCGGAGTAGACGCTGCGCACTTGGAGGTTGCGATGCGTGTCACCGGGCACTTGGGCGGCGCACATCCGTTCGATGACCGATTCCATCTCGGCCGAATTACGATCGGCCGCCTGGCGAAGATCCACCTGGTAGCGTTCGACGACCCAGCCGCGGACAAAGGCGGGCTCGTACGGCTTCAGCGCCTCCCCGGTGGTGGGAAACGGTTCGATGCGCTGGAGGTAGTCGGCTCGCACGCCGATTGTCCCCGGGACCAGCGCGTCATCGAAGTTGTGTTCGAGTGATCCAGCGGCCGGCACCCACCGGACTTTGCGGACCTGACGCACCTGCCTCTGGCCATTGGCGTCCGTAAAATGTTCGGACTCGTAGTAATAATGTCCGGCTTCGGCCTGCCAATCGGCATGGACGTGGGCATCGAATGTCCAGTACGGGATGTAGAGGCCGTGCAGGGTATCGGTGAGGGCGGCGCGCTTGAGTTTATCGGGAGCGAGCCAATGCGACCCGTACCAGGCGCGCAGGCGTTCGCGGACCTGGGGCTCACCGAGATTAAATGGCAGCACGCTTTCCGGGGTGATCGGATCGCGCGCATCCTCGTGGGGGGTAATGGCGGGCGATCCGCAGAATTCGCAATTCTGGGCCGCCCGATCGGCATCGAACGCCATGATGGCGCGGCATGACTGGCATTGAACCGTCTGCTTCTTTTCGAGCCAACCTCGGTCGCCGTCGGGCACTTCACGCAGGGCGCCGACGAGGTCATGCTCCTCGATGACGGCGCCAATGGCCTTTTCTCCCGGCTGCCAGGCAAAGATATGGCCGCAGTACGGGCAGTCGAGAGCCTGTTTGGCGGCGTTCCAAACGGCATCCCCGCCGCATTCCGGGCAGGGATGCTTGCGAAGGGCGGCGGCAGCTTCAGCCATGAGCGCGACGGCCGAAAACGGCCCGATTATTCCGCGAGGTAAGCGTCGAGGGCCGCCCGCGTCACCCGCCACGAGGAACCGATCTTCTTGCCCTTCAAATCGCCAGCCTCCAGCGTGGCCATCACATCGGCTTCGGCCACGCCCAGCGCTTGCGCCACCTGGGCGGGCGTGAGCACGTCGATCGCCGCTGCCGACGCGGGCGCTGTGGGCGCGGCCGCGGGGGCACCGGGCAACGGCGGCGGAGCGCCGCCACCCGCCGGCTGCTGCATGCCCTTCATCATTTCCTGGGCAATGCCGAAACCAACTGCCATCTGCGCCGCCGTGTTGGCTCCACCGGCGCCTTCGCCTCCCCCCTTGGTCATGCTCTCGGCCACCTGAAACTTCACGTAGTCATTCAGATTGCCGATCACCGACATGCTCGACCTCTTGTCGATGGCCGCTTCGACCTCCGGTGGCACGGAAACATTCTCGACAATGAAGCTGGTGATTTCGATGCCGTACTTGCCGCTGACGGCGGGGTTGATAATCGGCAGCAGCGCCTCTCCCAACTCGCCGTACCGGGCAGCGACGTCCAGCGCGGGCACATGGGCGCTGGCCAGCGCATCGGTGAATACGCTGACGATCCGCGACCGCATGGTGTCGGCAAATTCATCGAGCCGGAAATTATGGTCAGTGCCAGCCACTTCCTTGAGGAAGAGCGGCACATTGACCACGCGGAAATCGTACGTGCCAAATCCACGCAAACGCACCACTCCAAAATCCTGGTCGCGCATCATGATGGGGTTGCTGGTCCCCCATTTGTTCCCGGTGAAAAGGCGCGTATTGACGAAATAGACGTCGCACTTGAAGGGCGACTGAAATCCATATTTCCACCCCTGAATGCGCGAGAGAATCGGGATGTTTTGAGTCGCGAGCGTATGTTTGCCGGGACCGAAGGCGTCGGCAAACTGGCCGGTGCTGACGAATTGCGCCGTCTGCGACTCGCGCACGATCAACTGAGCCCCATTCTTGATCGCCTTATCCTCGTCGGGAAAGCGCCACGAAATGGTGTCGCGCGAATCGTCGTTCCACTCGATGATTTCGAGCAGTTCGCCTTTGATGAAATCCATGAGGCCCATGTAAGTGTCTCCTATGCGGGTAGAGGGTGATGATCTGGCGGCGGGGGGGACAATTGCAATAACGCTGGAATCTTTCGCGCGGCACGTGATTTTTTGCTCTGATAATTATCAGCCAGATTTCGCATCGCCTGTGACCGCGTTGGTACAAATGCCTCATTAGAAAGGGCGGCCCCAGCCCGCCACTCCCAGTTGTGTGGCCGCATCTGGCGATTAGTCTGCCGCGCATGCCCTTTCTCGGCCGACTCGCCTCTTGTCCTTCCACCGGCCTGACCGCGCTGGTCTGCGTCCATCTGGCCGCCTGCACCGCGATGACGGGCCGCGAATCTGTGCCCAGCCAATCCACTCCACGGGCCCACCCAACTCCTCCAATAGCCGAGACGCCCGTGCGTCCGCGTGCCCAGCCGCGACCATCGACGGAGCGTGCGGCCGCCCCCGATCCGGAAGTTCCGATCGACGCCACCGTCGCGTCGGCTGGAGCCTCATCGCCGATGAAGGGCCCTGCGGAGGGGACGGGGCTGGATCTTTCCACGGGCGCGGTGGCTTTCCGTGGACTGGACGCGGATCAATTGGATAATATCCGCATCATCCCTGAACAGGGAGCGGCCCTGCTCCCGGCGGCGGACGGAACCTTTGAGGGCGTCGATGGCCTGTGGCTGCGCGGCGAAAGCCGGTGGTTCAAGATCCCTGGGGGAACCCGGGTCGTGGTGAGCTTGAAATCCGGGGACCCGGCCGATGCGTCGCCGGCGGCCTCGCCGTCCGACACCCAGCGCACTCTGATCGCGGGCGACCTCGTGCTCCAGATCACCTCGTCGGCGTCCTCCGCGGTGTATCAGCAGCTGAAAGGGCCGGGCGCGACGGCCGGCTGGCAGCTGGACGAAGGATCGAGTGCTCATCCGACCGATTACCCCTTTTAATCCTTGTGGCCGCCGAGACTCCATCCGCCAATCCTGAGACCGCCTCGCCGCCAGCGCGTCCCCGGCTCGCCTCGCTCGATCAGTTTCGCGGCTACACGGTGGCGGGAATGTTCCTGGTGAACTATGTGGGCAGCTTTGCCGCCATGCCAGCGGTGCTCAAGCACCACAACACGTATTGCAGTTACGCCGACACCATCATGCCGCACTTTCTCTTTGCGGTGGGATTTGCCCTGCGGCTGGTGCTGTTGCGGAACATCGCCGCCGTTGGAGCCGCGGCCGCCTACACCCGCGCGCTGCGGCGCATCACGCTGCTCTTCCTGATCGGGTTTGTCTTTTACCAACTCGACCTCGAAGGACCGACCCGCGGCGCCGGATGGGCATCGATTTGGAAACCGGTCACCCTGGCCACGCTGTGGCGCGACACGTTTCAAACGCTCGTGCACATCGCGGTAACCAGTCTTTGGGTGCTGCCCGTGATGGCTGGACCTGCCTGGGCACGCCTGGCGTTTGGCGCGGTGTCGGCCGGGCTGCATGTTTGGATGTCATCCACTTTTTGGTACCCGCTGCTCCATGAAAAGCGCGTCATCGATGGTGGACCGCTCGGATTCCTTACGTGGACTCTGTGCGCCGTGGCTGGGTCCTTCGCGTACGATTTCCGCCAATCCCGAGGCGCCCGAGGCTCACTGATCCCGCTGCTGGGCTGGGGAACAGGATTGATGATCGCTGGGTATGGGCTCTCGTGCCTGGGGGTGGGCGGGCCGGTCGCGGCGCCGCCCTTCGTGCCACCGGCTGGCGCCGTCGACATGTGGACGATGAGCCAGCGGGCCGGAAGCGTGACGTATTTGGCATTTGGAGCGGGCTTCTCGATGGTCGTTTACGCGGCCTTTGTGTGGTGGTGCGACATTCGTGGCCGTTCCTCGGCCGTGCTCGGGATACTGGGTGCGAATGCGCTCGCTGGTTACCTGTTGCACGCTCTGGTCGACGTGCCGTTTTCCGCAATGAAAGACAAGAACGACCCGCTCTGGCTGGCGCTGCTCCTGACGGCGGGATTCATGACGGTGACGACCACACTCGTCTGGCTTCTCAACCGCCGCGGGTGGCACCTTCGGCTGTGACATTCGAGACCGCCGAGTTCATGTCCGAGAGGGTCCGACCCCGGGAGGATCGGCTGGACGCGCTCCGCGGACTGGCCGTCATCGGCATGCTGGAAACCCACGCCGTGAACGCCTTGCTGGCACCGCTGTGGCGGGAGGAAGCGTGGTTCACGGCACTCGATGCCTTTAACGGACTGGTGGCACCCACCTTCTTGTGGATCGCCGGCTACGCCCACGGCTTGGGATCGCGGGCGCGGGCGGAATCCGACGCGCGGTGGCGGCGCGCGGGGCGGCGGCTCCTCTTCATCTGCGCGCTCGGGTACGCATTGCATCTGCCGGAGGCGCCGGGCGACGCCGATTGGCGACGCGGCTTCAACGTCGATATCTTGCCCTGCTTGGCGGTCACGTTGCTGCTGGTATTGGCGGTGGAGCGTTGGCTGCCACGACGAGGGACGGTCCTGGTCGCCTTCCTGGCGGGAGCCGTGGTTTTGGCCGGCGCTCTGCCGCCAGACGTGCTCACGAATCTCACCGGGTTCTGGCCCCTCGACGCCTGGTTCGATCAATCCGGACGATCGTTGTTCCCGGTTATACCCTGGTCGGGATTCGTCCTGCTCGGCGTCCTCATGGCCTGGTGGCCGGGGACTTGGTGGGTGTGGGCGGCCACCGCCGGACTGGTGGGGGCTCAGTTCGCTCCTCACTCTCTGCAAAAGTCCCATCCCTCGTTGTTTTTCGTTCGATTCTTCATAGTCGCTGTCGCCGCCGATGGGCTGCGAAAACTCGGACATCGGATCACTTTTCCGCGATGGCTGACGTGGGTCGGGCGCGAATCGCTGGCGTTTTACGTGGTGCATCTCGCGCTGCTGTATTGGCTCCCCACGACGCGCTGGTTCGGACCACGGCTCGACCCGCTGGCCGTACTCGCCGTGGCCGTCGCGTTACTCGTGGTTTCGGCCGCCATCGTCCGACTGGGGCGCCAGGGCATGACGCGCTGGAAACACAGGCACGGCGCCCCCAAACCGCGCGCCAATGCCGTCCCGTGAGTCGAAGAAACCGCATGGGAAACAACCACGATTGGAAAAGACACAAAAGTCACCAAACACACGGAAATTTATTGGGTTGGGACATGCGACCTCCTCGTCCATCCGGCGGACGGTGATCGTTTGGCAACGCATTGGCTTTTCGTGTGTTTCGTATTTTTCGTGGCTGCCACCGTTCCTTCTTGAGCAACCCGGTCACACCGCGAATCGCTGTTCCCCGGCCACCCAAACCGACCGGACCCCAAAATCGGGGTCGAGCAGGACAAGATCCGCCCGAAAACCCGGCTCGATTTTCCCGATGCCATCGAGCCCGAGCGATTGAGCCTGATTCCACGAGGTCGTGGCCACCAGACCGCTCAGAGGCAGGCCGGTGATGCCGGCGACATGCTTCAATCCGTCGACGTAACGCAATGTACTGCCGGCCAGCGTTTCGGGCGCGAGCCGCGCCACGCCGCCGGTGACCGTGACCTTGAGCCCGCCAAGCTCGAAGACGCCGTCGCCCAAGCCGGAGGCGGCCATCGAGTCGGTGATGAGCATCAACTGCCGGAGTGGTTTGAGTTTAAAGATCAGACGAATCATGTCCGGGTTCAGGTGGACGGTGTCGCAGATCAGCTCGAGGCGCACATCGTCGTCGAGCAATCCTGATCCGACTACGCCAAGCGCCCGGTGATGCAGCGGCGACTGCTGGCAGCAGAAGTGCGTCAGATGCGTCAAGCCCGCCTCCTTGGCGGCGAGAAATTCTTCACGAGTGGCCGCCGTATGAGCCAAGCTTGAAGTAATGCCCGCCGCGGTCATGGCCCGCACGAATTCCACCCCGCCCGGGAGCTCGGTCGCCACCGAAACTATGCCGACAGGCGCTAGAGCCCGCAGCACCTCGATTTCCGCGGCATCCGGCGGGCGCACATACGCCGGGTTCTGCGCCCCGATAAACTTCGGGTTGAGAAATGGGCCTTCGATGTGGAGTGCGGGCGCGTGGGCGAACTCCATGTTCTCGCGATATGCCGCCACGGCCCGCGCCGCATCCGCCAGCTGGTCATGAGGGAGCGTCAGCGTGGTCGGAAAAAATGTCGTCACCCCTTCGCTCAGCTTGGCCCGAGCGATCGTGCGGATCGACTCCAGCGTGCCATCGCAGACGTCCGCTCCCATCGCCCCGTGCGTGTGAATGTCCACGAAACCGGGAAGCAGCCAGCCGCCGCCGGCATCGAGTGTTTCATCGGGTGACGTCGATCCAGTCGCCAGGCCTCCCCCCGGACCAAAAACACCCTCGATCCTTTGATCGACCACCTGCACCGTGGCATTCCCAAGGTCAAGGCCCGGCGAAATCACCCGGCAGTTCGTGATGAGCAGCGAAGTCTTCATCCGCCAACCAGAGTGGACTTCGGACCATTCGACAAGCCCCGAGTGAAACTCAAGAGGTGCGTCCGCGCATCGATCATCGCTTTTCTCGGAGGGCGGAGGGCGGAGGGCGGCGGTCGGAGGTCGGCGGTAGGCGGTCGGAGGGCGGAGGGCGGTAGTCGGTATTCAGTTTTCAGCCCGAAACGAGCGGGGCGCGATGGACACGGAGACTCACAGGGGTGGGTGACAGGGCGGTGAGCGGAGCGGCGATTTCGAGGACGAGGACGAGGACGAGGACGATTCCAAGCTTCCTGAATCCTAAGAACCGGGATGGGGACCACGAAAAACACGAAACACACGAAATGCCAAGGCGTTGCCCAACGATTACCGCCCACCGGATGGATGAGAA
>JBJXFS010000019.1:0-35432 GCA_046155625.1 Verrucomicrobiales bacterium
TGATCAGCGGTCATTTTTTATCGGAGGCACCAGGCGGCACTCATCGGGTATGGACTCGGGTTCGGTCCGCATTGGATTTCGGGCTGGAGAATTGGTGGATCGATGAAAAAAAGAAACCCCGGACGGGAGGGTGGCACGCATCCGGGGCGGTATGGAATCGTTTCCGGAATTCAGTTATCGGCGTCGGTGCCGCAGGCCGAAAAGACTCAGCATTCCCAGCAAGACCACTGAGGGTTCCGGAACCGTGCTAATTAACAGATTATCCATGCGATTATCGCCGGAGGCGGAAGTGGCTCCATCCAGGCGATACCGGATGATTGCGTTCGCGAAACCGGCTACCGGGATCTCAAAAGATACCTGTTCGTACGTCGTGGACCGGCTGGCTGTGTTGGGTGATGAAATTGTGCTGAAGGAATTTCCGTCGATGCTGATTTCCCAGGTTGAGCCATCAAAACCGGTGCTGGTGCCTCTGGTGGCGAAGAAAACAAACACGGGGTCGGAATCAGGGAAAGAGAGCCCAGTGATAAGGATTGCACTCCCGTTCCCGGCAGCGCCGATCAGGCTCAGGGAAGCTCCGGCCGGATCGCTGTTCAAAGCGTTGAGGGTGCTTCCGCCAAAATCATCAACCAGACCATTCCATGCGTTGACCAGCTCAAGGGTTCCCGAGCCCTCGTCGGCCGGAATGGTGGAAGGGACATCGCCGGTTCCTGGAGCCCCGGCAGTGGCAATATTAGGGTGGGAATGAAATGTGGTTAGGTAGTAATCCGGCAGGCTGGGGGTTTTACCCAAGTCTGAATAGCAGAAACCCGTCTTTGCAAATGTTTCAAGCAATGCTTCTGGAATGATGCGTTCGAAATAGGGTCCGTGGAATGTGGCGACCATGATGCCACCGGGTTTGAGGCGGGAGACAAGTTCCTCCATCCATCGGTCCTGCATGTCCTCTGGTAGGTGGGTGAAAACCGAGAGGACGACGATCAGATCAAACTGCTCGGTGACAGGGAGAGGCAGGGGAGTGGTCCAGACGGGTGAAATATTCTCCGGATTTCTGCAAATTGAGCAAATTCCATTGAATGGCGGCGTCATTAATATCGCACCCCTTGATCACCCCGCCCGGAGCCAGCAGCTGCGTAAGATAGCGGGTGACGTGCGAGCAGCCGCATCCGAAGTCCAACACGGCACCGAATCCCGATTCATGACCACGCACACTTTCCGCAAGCGCCCGCACCTGACTGGCGTTGAACCACCCTTCACGTAACATTCTGGCATCGATGTTGACCTCCACGCCGCGGCGATAGGCAATGTGCTCCACAATCTCCTCGGAAGAGATGGCAGCATCGTAGGCGGGCATGACATGGGTGGACCAGTTGTCCAAATAATCTGCCGACAGGTTTTTCAACTGTCGCTCCGCAGCTTCCAATTTGGCCCGCAGTGTATCGCGCGTCCGGCGGATGCGGTCGCGCTGCTCGCGAACCTCGCGAAGTTCCTGTTACACTCTTTCAAGGGTCTTGGGCATGGAGCATTATGGCAGTGCCGAAGGGAGAGTCACGAAATTCCGGCATCGCGGGTTTGGCCGGAAGGAGTTTGTGTCCGGCGCGGACGGTCCGCAAATGGGAGCCCCTGCCCAGAGAGCCTATCACTAGGGGGCTCCTGGCTCCTTCGAATTCCGCGGCGGCCTTCGGATCAAGCTTCCGCCACGAGGACAGCACCGTCGCCAGGGCGCTGCGGCGCCGAGCCGGGTCCGTGATCGTCGCGGCCCAGTGCGCCGCGCTTTCCGGATCGTCGCGTCGAACCTTTTGCGCGAAGGCTTCCAGCGCAGCGTCGTTCTGCGGGCCCGGTGGGAGGGTGCCGAGCCATTCTCCGGCCGCCTTCGCGCCGTCACCCCGCTTTTCCGCCACGGCGAGCGCGCCCTGCGGATCGCTGGCCGCCCACCCTTCAAGGAGCACGGAAACGATCCACGCGTTCGTGGAGTCGTCCGTTTCGTGGCCGAGCCAAGCCATCGCCTCGCCGCACTCCTTCGCGGAAAGGGCCGAGGTCTCCGCAAGGGCGGCCTCCAAGATGCCTTCGATCTCGGCCATCAGGGGACGAAAGTCCTCGAAGCCCGCGCCCTGCTCCTTCAGGCTGTTTCCCTGCCGCATGAGGGCCTCGCGTCGCGCTGTCATCGTCCGGAGACGGGCCACGATGGTTTCGACGCGTCCCTTTTCTTTTTCCGGTCCTTCCGGTGCTGCGGAGGCCACGACGGGCGACGGCGAAGCGGTGACGCTCGAGACGGCCACCTCGGCATCGGCCGCCTCGCTTGGCGAGTCGGAGCGGGTGAAGCTGCCGACAACGTAACCGCCGCCAAGAGTGGCCGCGAGAATGACAAGGGCGAGGGCGAGGGCGCCCGCGGCGGTGGATTTGGTGGTTAGGGTCATGGCACTCAGCAGGGTTGAGGTTTTCGTGGTTCCTGGCACGGCGGCGGCGAGGGCACGGAGCTTCGGGATGAGAACCGATGGCGCCGCGCGGCAGAGTTCGCACGAAAGACCCGCCGCGAGGGCGGAGATGGTGATTGAGGCCACGGATCGGGAACCGAGAAGCCGCGCGAGTTTCTCCAGCGCGCGCAGGCCGCTCCTCTGCGCCGCGTCGGGTCGCATCCCGAGCCGCGTGCCGATCTCGCCGAATTTCAGGCCATCGAAGTAGTGCAGGATGATGACCTCGCGGTCCCGCGCCTGGAGCTTTTCCAGCGCTTCATCGAGACGCGGGCGCACCTCGCCCCAGGCGCGCTCGCTTTCGATCTCGGTTAGGGTCCTGAGCTTGTCCTCGATCATGGCTTGTCGACGGCGGGCGTTCAATTGGTCGCGCGTGTGGCGTTTCGCCTCGAAGGTGGCGGCGCGATGCAGCCACGCGCCGACGGATGGAATCCCCTGCCGCACCAGCGCGGGCGCTTTCGCGGCCAGGGCGGCGAAGACGTTCTGCGTGATGTCGGCCGCCCATTCCGCCTCGCCGGTCGGCGCATCGCCGTGCCATGGACGAGTCCCGAGTAGCGTCCGACGAGCGCCGCGAAGGCGGCCTGGTCGCCGGCCGCCGCGTAGCGGCGCAGCAGGTCGCGGTCGTCATCGGCATGGGTGGCGAAATCGGCCATCACCCCCAAATGCTGCCACGACTCCGGAAAATCAGACAGGAAGCTTCAGCGCACGCTGTTTTCCCGGGGCGGCCTTGCCCCTGGCCACCTGATGGATGAGGAGGTCGCTGGTCCTAACCCGATGAATTTTCGAGTGTTTCGTGACATTCGTGGTTCCAATGTCCTTTTTTGGGCTCAATGGGCGGCTCCAGGCCCGAGGGCCAATCCACGACGGCCTCGCGCTCGGCCGCGGTGCCGATCCGACCCAACTCTCGCGCCACCGTTTTGCGATTTCTGGGGGAGTGGGTGGGCGCCTGAGATTCCCATTCCTCTGCGATTCCCATTCCTGGCAACCCGGAGGGCGTCGGACGCTTCGGACCTCCGCCTCCGCAGGGCCGACTTGAGCGCACCGTTGCGATGCCGAGTCAGCGCTCCCACGATGACTGAACGAGAGTGAGTATTTGCGATGTCTGCGATGTTATGGATGTTGGGCGATGTTGACTGGAGGAACCGGTGCGAGCGGAGTCAATGGGGGAATTTACAAGCTTTGGGAATGAAGGCTCGAAGGATTGGGGATACTCACATGAGGATCAACGCTTCTTTTCCAGCTCCCGGAGTCGCGCGTTGGCGTCTTTCTTCCCGTTGAAGTCCCGGCCAGAGGCCAAAGCCTGACGGAGATACCGGAGTGCCTTCTCCCGATCGCCAAGCTGCATATAAATCGTTCCTGCATGATAGGCGACTTCAGGGATCGTTTCTGCAAGGGCGATCGCCGATTCGATGGACTTCATCGCAGCCAGGGAATCGCCGGCCTTATAATGGATCCATGCCTCTGTATCCTTGAGATAGGGACTCTCCGAATTTTTGGCCTGTGCCAGCCGCAGCAGACGTTTGGCTTCACCGAGATCACCACCCGAATCCGCCATGGACCAAGCCAGTTGCGCGGCTATGTCCGGGTTATCCGGATGTCGCCTCATTCCCTCTTCAAGTACAGGCACCGCGTCGCCGATCCGGCCCACCTTCTCAAGCCAGTGAGCGAAGTCCAATAGACCGACGATATCAGTCGGATGAGTTCGCACATAAGTTTGAAAGAAAATCAAGGCGCCACCCGCATCTCCCTTGGCCACGGCGTGATGAGCCTCGATGAGAGCGAATTGGTCCAGGTCCGGCGGCTTGGATTCGCGCAGCGCCACAAGTAAACGATCGGACAAGTGAAAACGTCCGGCACTATCGTGCATGGCCGTGAGTTCATTCAGTGCACGATGATGTGCTGGATTGGCCGACAACACCTTGCGAAAACGATCCGCTGCCTTCTCCGAATCCCCCTTGTTTTTCAGGGCCAAGCCTATCCCGACATCGATCTGCTCCGGAGCCGCCCCCAGGGATCGAGCGATGTCCAAGTCCGCAATCGCCCGGTCCATCATCGCTCGATCTCCAGCTCGATATTGGATCGCAAAACTTGCCCGCTGATAGTAGCCGGCGGCGCTCTCAGGCTCGACTTCAACGGCCTTGTCGAAGGCCGCTGCAGCACCCGCCCAGTCGGCCTGCGCGGAAAGAATCATTCCACGCAGTAAGTAGCCCTGTTGCCATTTGGCATCGATCTCGGCCAAGCGAACTGTCGCTTGCAGGCTTTCATTCCACTGCCTCAGGCCATAGTGGCAAACGGCCTTGAGGTACACCAAATTCCTGTTGTCCGGCGTGGATGAGATCAACGGCTCAATCGTGTTTTGGGCCGCGAGAAAATCCCGTCGACCGAGATCTTCTATGATCGACTCCAATGCCAGCCGAACCTTGGGATCTGTTTCGTGGCCGAGTTGCAATGGCGGGACCGCCCCTAGCGTGAATGGGACCGCCAACAACAAGACCAAGACCACTTGAAAGCAACGGCTGCGAACAGTCCTGCCAAAAACGTCCCATGATGGTTTCATCGTGTTCACCACGGATACACCGTCAGATTTTCTGCAAAGAACCAAACCAACCGCGAGCCAATCCACTCTATCGCCTGAAATTCCGAAAACCGAACAAGGCGATTGTACTCATTCCGAGCAAGAAAAAGCCGGAAGTGGATTCGGGTATCGAGACCCTATTATCGACTGCCGTGAAAATATTGTCTTGGGGGAGATGTGCTGGATCGTCGGGTGATCCCGTTGCGAAATTTGCGGTGCCACGGAAGCTACCCCCTAAATCGAAGTCGAAATCGACGTCGAACCAAAGCTTGAGTTTCTCATCAGGCCCTTCTTGAGGAAACCCATTTGGGAAATCAGCAGGATCGACTCGCACTGAAAAACCTGCAAAGCCATCGAGTGCCTCGATGCCAGAGCCGAAGTCCGGATCATTGTCAAACTCAAGGATTGTTTCCATCGCATGTGTCCTGGTGTTGGTCAAAGCCAATTTCGCACCAGTGACATTGGCAGGAAGGAATCCGAAATTAGGAATCAGCTGGATCGCACAGGAGCAGGTCACAGCAGTTTGAGGAACAAGAAATTTACCCACTTCGATCCCGATCCAGGCCGTGCCATCCAGATGATTGATCACCCACAGTGTAGGGGGTGGATCTGGAGGCGGCGTAGTGCAAGCCGAGGCTGAGTTTCTCATCAAAGGAATGCAGCCGACAACCGTTAGAAATAATAATAGAGATTTCATTGTCTTCAGTGGTTGGATTTAGATTCAGACGTGGAAATCTACCCGTGGGTAAAAAAATCTGAATATACAGAAACTTGTAGCAATTTCTGTGCCTTCCACTGTCGGTTATTGCTAAAGCGTCTATTGATAGGAAGTTAGAACATTTGACGGTTATTTTGCTGAGGATCAGAGTGTAAAGAAATCCGACGCCATACCGCGTGCAAAGCAGAACCAATGGTGCAAGAATTCACGCAAGTTACCTATTTACATCGAAGTATGCGAATTCAGAGGTTGTAAGGAATCCTGACACCCTCTAAGTCGGGGGCAAGTGGCAAATGGAGCTTGAAGGACCCAAGTTACCTATTGTCAGCGAAGTATGCGAATTCAGAGGTTGTAAGAAATCCTGACACCCTCAAAGGCGTGCGTTAATGGCAAATGCAGCATGAACGGACTCAAGTTACCTAATTGCAAAGAGATGTGCCCCTGACGATGAGGCGGCTGGGTGAGTTGGAGTACCGGCCGGGGGGCCGGAATCGATGGCTGAGGCGCGAAGCCATCGGCGAAATGGTATTGCGCCCATTGTTTCGCCCGGGCCGACGATTCCGCCATTTCTGGCGGTACTCCAACGCATGCCGCGCTTTAACGCCGTGGCAAAACCGTCATGGGCAAAATTTTATCCTAAATACCCGGATGGGAACCACGAAAAGCACGAAACACACGAAAAACCAAGGCGTTGCCCAATTATCACCGTCCACCTGATGGATGTGGAGGTCGCTTGTCCTAACCCAATGAATTTTCGTGTGTTTCGTGACTTTCGTGGTTCCAATGTCGCTTTTTGGGTTTATGGATAAACTGAGTGCCTTTCGGATCTAAGCTGGATTTCGACCGATCGACGCGAGGCCCAGCGCAAGCGTCGGCGCAGGAGAGGAGGTTCTGGTTCGACTGGAGATTCGACTTTCTCATAAGCCCGGGTTCACCCGCTGGCGTGCCTCCGCCGAAAGGTTGCTCGCCGCCAGCCATGCGGCGGCGGCGGCGGGATCGGTCTGGAAATAGCGCTGTCCCGCGCGTACGACGGTGGCCTCGCGCAGGCCCGGTATGGCGATGGTTTCGGCCCAAATGACCGCGGCTTGCGGATCCTGGTGGGCGAGGGCGGCGGTGAAGCCGTTGATGGCGAAATCCCGTGCGACCGAGGAGGGCTGATCGGCGAGGTAGGCGCTGGCCGCGACCGCGTCCCGACCGGCCCAATGCGCGTAGGCGGCGCTCAGGCCCTCGCGTTGCCCGCGGCTATCGCCGAGAGTTTCCAGCCAGGCGACGGCAGCGGACGGAGTCTCGCGGGCCCAGTTCACGGCGACTTCGCGCACGACCCAGGGTTCGGTGTTGGGATTGGCGTGCGCGATCTGTTCGCGGAGAAGAAGGGCGTTTTCGCGGGTCAGCCCGGCGATCAGGGCGAGGAAGGCCTCGCGCCGGGCCAGCGGGTTGGTGGCCCGCCGGAGTTTGTCTCCCAGCCTGATGATGTCGGAACGCGAGAGTTACCGCTCCCGAGCCCGCGAACCCGGCCCTTCCCGCGTCCCTGGTTTCCCGACATCCAAAAGCGCGCCGGACAAAGTTCCCGACTGCTTCCGATCGGTCGCGGTCGTTGGGGTGCGAAGTAGACCATCGGGCCGCAGCATCCATCCCGCCGCGAAGCAGACCACGCACAAGGCGAGCCAGGCAACGGGAACGAGATTCGACCGATTCATGAATGCGTCACGGAATCACTTCCCGTCCCCGAGCAAGCGCTGCTGTGTTTCGGCGGGAAGTCCGCTTGTCAGCAGCCAGTCCGCCGCATTGGAAGGATCCTTCCGGACGTAAGCTTCGGCGGCGAGAGTGAGCACCGCGTTCCGTCGGTCCGCGTTCGAAATTTCATTCGCCCAGAGAATGGCTGCCGCCGGATCCTCCCATCGGTTGGTATAAACCATTCCGCCGATGGCATGGTCGCGGCCCTCGGAGGGCGGCATCGCGGCGACGTATTCGCTGGCGGCCAGAGGATCCACCTTGGTCCATCCACCGAGGGCCGGGCCGTAGGCGGAGGCGGTTTCTGCATTGCCCAGGGAATCCAGCCATTGAACGGCGGCTGGCCCATCGCGCCAGCCCCATTCCATCGTGATCCCGTAGGCCACCGATCCGGCATTCCCGTCCCGGGCCATCGTGCTCGCCCACTCCGCGGCGGCGACGGGATCGGAACGCACCTGGGCGCGCGCGACCTCGAAGAGCGCGTGGCCTCGAAGGTCTCCGGCCGGAAGCGCCGCCGCCCAGGACGCTGCCTCCGTGGTCCCGCCGGATCGCAGAAGATGGCCGGCGACGATGCTCATCATTTCCTTCGCGCGCTTGTCGCCCGCTCCACCGAGCGCCATCACAAAATCGGTAGCGAGGGCAGAATTGGCATCCGCAAGGCCGTGGACGAGACCCGCCTTCAGGTATTCCTGATTGGCAGGCGTCTTCCCGTTCGCTTCCAGCGAGGCGAACCAAGCCTTCGCCGCGTTGGGATTCGCACTCGCCCAGCCGGCCATGGTAGCCCCCATGTCGGCCTCCCGCGTCTCGGCACCGTTCATCACCGCTTCCGCTCCCCCCACGCGTCCCCAGGCGTAATGGAAGTCGCGGAAATCCTCGTTGTCGGAGGGCAGGTGGGCGAAAAGTTCGCGCATCTCCCGCGCGTTCTCCGGCGTCAGGCCCGCGATAAGTTCGGCGAAGGCCTCGCGTCGCTCGATCGGGCCCTTGGCGTTGCGGTAGAAATCGCCGAGCGCGGCCAGTCGCGCGGCTGTCAGCGGTCCCCCCGCGGACTTCGCGGCCTCGTTTCCAGTGGAGTGGGTCCGGGCGGTCGTCCCCGACTCGGGAAGTGCGGTGAGCGGTGACAATCCCGCGGTTCCCAAGAACGGGTCTTTCTCGCTGACACTGGTATCCGCGGCCTGCGGTTTGAGATTCCATCCGAGCGCGAAGGCCAAGCCGGCGAGGGCAAGCCAGGCGGCAGGTGCAAGATGCTTCCTGTTCATGATATTCATACCTTTTTTGCGGAGTTGTTCTAAATCAAGGGAATTCAGGGGAGCGTCACGGCGCTCTGTGCGATGAAATAGCGCGCCCACTTCGACCCAACCGAGCCCGTTTCCGCCGTCGGCATTCATGGTGAAGATCGGTTCCGATCTGGCCGCGAAAGCGATGAGCGTCGTATCATCGCCGCTGGCAAGCACCGATCCGGCCCTTCACCCGACCGAGCTCAGCAAGTGGTTGAGTTCTTCCCGCACCTCGGCCTCCCCGCCGCCCACCGTGTGCGCGATCTCTTCCTTCACCACCTCCCGGAAACGCTGCCGCAGCCGGTGGATGGCCACCTTGACTGCCCCCGCCGACATCCCGAGCCGACCGGCTAGCTCGGCCTGCGATTCACCCGCGGCCTCGCCGCCCAGCCAGGGGCGGAGCGCATCGAAATGCGCCCGCCTGCCGACCCTCTCGAACTCCGACTCCAACATCGACATCGCCCGGTCCAGCACCGCCAGTGCCCACCGCCTGTCGAACTCGCGATCAAAACCCACTTCGCGCGGATCGGCGACCTCGAAGCCGGCGTGGGTATCGGTCGGCTGCGACAAGGCAACGTGCTCGATCCCCCCACCGCGCCGCGCCGCCCCTTGCTTGCGCCGCTCCTGCTGGAGGTGATGCTTCAAAGCTCCCAACACGTAGGAGCGGAACTTTCCCCGCGAACGGTCGGCGGCATCGAAATGGCCCCCCTCCAGCACCCGGGCAAAGAACCCGTGGGCCAGCTCACGGGCGTCGTCGTCGGAGCGACCGTCGCGGCGGAGGAAGGCGACCACCGGCGCATAGTACGCCGTGCAGAGTTCGCCGAGCGCATCCCGCGCCCGGGTGTCGTCGCCGCGGGCCGCCTGCACCAGCGTCCAGCGGGTTGCGGCAAAGTCGTCCGGGCCGGGCGGATCGGAGCCGTTCATGCCTTCGTTTCCTCCTGGCAACGAGCCCAGCGCGAGGTTTTGCGGACGAGCCGATAGTCCAGCCACAGCGCGCCGAGGACGCCCGCCAGGACGGTGGCCGCGAACAGCCAGCCGCCGATCGACGGGCTGAAATCGCTGCCGAACAACCTCCCGCCGACCACGGCGGAAAATCCGATGACGATGCACGTCAGGATCATCAGCGGCCACCCCAGCACCGCGAAGGTCCCGAATCCCGCGCCGCCCGACTTTCCACCGGACTCGCGCACCGCCGACAACCCGGTGGCCCCGAGAAAAATCCCCGCGATGCCGGGAATGAACACGGCTACCAGAATGAGCACCAGCACGATCACCCCGATCCAGCTCATCCCGGCCGCCGGAGCCTCGTGAGTCCCGGTTACGCGAGCCGTGCGGAAAGTCATCGCCGCGAACAAGACCAGCGCGCCCATCCAGCTGACCGCCGTGCAGAGCGCCCCGAAAAGCGTCCGCTTGATGAGCGGCGCGGGACGCTGCGCCACCGGGACAGGAGAATGCGCGGCGGAAACCGGTGGTGGGGATCCGCCAAGGCCCTCCACTTTCGTCCTCATTTCATCCGCACTCTGGTAGCGGCGCTCGCGCTCTTTCTCGAGCGTGCGGAACACGATCTCGTCGATCCGTTGGTCCACGGCCGACTTCTCCGACGGCGCGGCGAAGCGCCCCAGCGGCAGCTCGCCGGTCAGCATCTCGTAAAGCACCACGCCCAGCGAATAAATGTCCGCCCGGTGGTCCACATCGCCCGGGTTTTCCATCTGCTCCGGGGCCATGTAGGCCGGCGTGCCGAGGTGCATGCCGCTGCGGGTCAGCATCGACGGCAACTCGGCTTCGCCCGCCAGCTTCGCGATCCCGAAGTCGGCAATCTTCACCCGGCCCTTCGCGTCGAGCAGGATGTTGTCCGGCTTGATGTCGCGGTGCAGCACGCCCTCGCCGTGGGCATACTGCAGGGCATCGCAGATCTTCGGCACCAGCCCCAGCGCCTGCTCCGGGGTGAAACGGCCCGCCCGCATCGCCTGGCGGAGATTCACCCCGTCGACGAACTCCATCAGCAGATAGAAGAAGCGCGCCGCCTGGCCGAAGTCATGGATGGTGACGATGTTCGGGTGGTTGAGCTTCGCCAGCACCCGCGCCTCCCGAGAGAAGCGCTCGGCAAAGCCCGGCTCGCCCGCCAGCCACGGCGCGAGGATCTTCAACGCGATGATCCGGTCGAGGTGCGGCTGGCGTGCCCTGAAAACGACCGCCATCCCGCCACGGCCGATCTCGCGTTCCAACTGGAGTTCGGGAAAGGCGGCCTGCACTTCTTCCAGCGTCGGCCAGTCGCGGGCATCGGCTGCCGGCAAGGTCGGCTCGCTCGGCGCGACCACGGCTTGCAGCAGGCACTTCGGGCACTCGCCGCCGGGCGCCTCCGCGGGGATCGGAGCCCCACAACGGGGACAAGAACCTGGGGAATCATGGGTAGTCATGGCATCCGCTTCCTGAGCAATCGCCGCGGCGAGGTTACACCGAAAGTTGAAGTTTCCGCTACCCCAGTCTCCGCCCGATGTCGGACAATCTCCAATGCCCGCCATGCTCGCCTTTTCCAATCCCTTCCGCGACGTCCGCACCGAACCCGACGATGAGGCGCGTGCGGTGAGTTGGAGTACCGCCGGAAAAGGCGGAATCGACGGGGTATGTCAGGCGAGGCCACTGGTGAACGATTAGGGCGATCAGCACTGCGGCCGGGCCAACGATTCCGCCTTTTCTGGCGGTACTCCAACGCAAGCCGCGCTTTAACGTCGTAGTAAAACCAGGATGGGCAAATTGTTATGGATAAACTGAGTGCCATTCGGGTTCAATTCACATCGAGTGACTGTGGCTTTTTCCCTGGCTTGATCGCCGTGCTTCAATCCATCCCGCAGGTGGATTGACTGGGTCTGAACATGGCTCTGTCACGTTTTCCCTCCAAATCGTCAGTGAATTGTGGCAGCATCGCCAGTGACCATGACCACAGCGCCGCAACTCAATCTCCGGGGCTCTCCGTTTCACACGGACGCGGTGGACTCGCGTCTGCCTGGCCAAAGCTGTGCCAGTTTCAGGGGAAGCCCTTCACCGTGCAGGTGCAAAGTCAGCCATCGTCGGAGGAATTCGTCGTTCCGGTGCAGTTTGTGAGTTGGCGCGTTTTGCCCGTGGCTTTCCTTGTACTCGGCATCGTGCTGATGGTCGTGCTGGTTCGCAAAGCCTGATGCCCCGGCAAGACCGTGCGGCTCGTGCTTGTCGGGGTGGTCCCGTTCGTGGCCGCCAGAGTGGCTTGGAATTTTCCTGCGCGGGCAGGGCGCGCGGCGGCCAAGCAGCAGAGCCTCGCGCGTGCCGCCGTAACCCGTCGCCTGCTGGGCACCGACGGAAAGCCGATGCCCGCGGCGACGATCGCGTTGATGGAGACCGGGGGCACAGTCAGCAAAGCAAAGGCTCGAGGCCAGTGACCAGCTCCTTCGGTAGATGCGGACCTCAGCTCCAACTCCAACTCCAGAAAAACCAAAACCACCTCAGAAAAGATGAGGGGCGCAAACGCCCCAGTGACGTTCCAGATAGGAACGCCCACCACTTTCATATTTGTGCGGAAAAAATGGAACCATTTCCTCTCCTGCCGGTATCACCACTGAACCACGAATGAGTGAACACGAAGAACTGCAGATCATCCGCCGCATTGTGGATGGAGAGATTGAGGCCTTTGAACACCTTGTTCTTCATTACCAGGATCGCCTGCTCCGTATGATTGCCACTCTTTTGAATGACGAACGACGCCACGCCGAAGACCTCGCGCAGATCGTCTTCGTGGAAGCCTTTCGCCGGCTCAAGGATTTCGACCCGGCACGAAGCCGGTTCTCCACCTGGCTTTTCATGATCGCCCGCAGCCGCTCTCTCAATGCCCTCAAGAAGAAGGGCCCGATTCTTTTGGCGGAACTTCCCGAGCAATATGCCGAATCCCCCGATCCCGAAAACCGGGACAACCTGAGAACGCTCGACCAAGCCCTTCATCAACTTCCCGGAAAGCAAAAGCGCGCCTTTACCCTCGTCGCTCTCGAAGAGCTCTCTTACGCCGAAGCGGCCCAAATCGAGTCCACCACCGTCGGCACCATCAAGTCACGCGTCAGCCGCGCCCGCGAGTTCCTCAAAGCCAGCCTCAACCGCCACTGAATCATGCCAACGTCATCGGATCACGATCTCGACCTCTGGATTGCTGGGCGAAAGCAAGGCCCGTCCGCACACCTCGCGCCGTCTGTCATGAAGGAGATTCGGAGAGAGTCCAATACCGTTCCTCAATCATCTCCCATCGCCGAGCACCCATCCTGGCTCCTCGCTTCCACCTGCCTCGTCGCAGGCATCGGAAAACTCAGTCTCATTGTCCGCCTCGCATTCTAATAAACAAAATCCATGAACACCGACCCTTCAAACGAACTCGCCTTGGGCCCCGTCAGCAAACGGAAGCCATCCACCGCCATCAACCTCTCCCTTTTCCTCCCCGGTCTCGGACAGGTTTATTGCGGAGCCCTCAGTCGCGGCCTTCTTCAACTCTCATCCCTCGCCGCCCTGCTCGTCGTCGCCATTGTGTTCCTCGCGACCCAATCCGCACCCCCGAAAACTCTCCTCATCACCGTGGTCGTTCTTGCACTCATCCCCACCGCCTACTCCGCATGGGATGCCCGTCGAATGGCCCTCGCCAGCCGCGAAGACTATCGCCTCAAAGACTACAACCGTCTTTCCGTCTATGTCGCCCTCACCTTCCTCATGATGTCCCTCGTTACCGGCCTCGCCTTCTCCGTGCGCGAAAACTTTCTCCATGTCTTCGCCATGGCCGGCACCTCGATGAGTCCCGCCTTCGACGAAGGCGACAAAATCCTCGTCCGCAAAGACAGCTATCGAGACCGCCAACCAGAGCACAACGACCTCGTCGCCTTTCTCAACCCCGCGAATCGTCGACAAACGTGGGTGAAACGAGTCATCGCCCTGCCCGGGGACACCTTGGAAATCAAAGAAGGCATCGTCCATCTCAATGGAGCCGCCATCAAAGAAGTCAGCGGCATCCACCTCGACAACGCCAACCTTCCCCCGATCACCATTCCTGACCACCACTGCTACGTCCTCGGCGACAATCGCGCCAACTCAAGAGACAGCCGCCACATTGGTCCCGTCCCCATGATCGCCCTCGTCGGGAAAGTGGTATACACGAAGTAGATCCCAGCCAACGTAAAGGGGTCAGTTATTGATAACGGCTCATCACGGCGAAAAGCAGATCAAATCGCCTTGTCGTCACTCCGCTGGTGACAGATCGAGTGTGTCCCGCACTTTGCCGGAGATGATGCCGCCCGAAGTGGTGGGAAGCAGGTTCGTCGTTGGGTTGCCGGGCTTTTTCGTGGGATGCTGCGCCTGCCAGATGGCCCAGAGCCGGTCGATGTTGGCGTGGTGCATCCAGAATATCGGGTCGGCTGGAGAAGAGGCGCTGGCCATGGTGCCGCCGACGGCCCGGTGACCAGAGTTGTGGGGACCGCCTTCAAGAGTGGTTTGAAAGGCTTCAAACGTCGTGCTGCTCATCACGGCGTTCACACTTTATTGGCTGGGGACGAGATTGGCGTTCCAATTTCGGGTGACCGACCACAACGCGAGCAACGCAGGGCTGCTGATTTTTGGCGGCAGCGTGGGGTTGGCGACCCAGTCCCAGTAAGGCAGCGCGACGCCGAGACGTCGCTCGAATGAGTGGAGGAACCGTCGGTGCCAAGTGAGGAAATTGGTGCCTATCATAGATGGTCCCATGGAATGCACTCCCCAATTCATGTTAGCATGGTCGAAAGCAGGAATTTACTTCCGGGGTCGGCGCTGGGCATGGAGGCGTGGGTCACGGGAGGGGAGCAAGGGGTCCGGGGGGGAGGGCGGGAGCGAAAGGGGAGGGGGACCGGGGTAGGAGGGGGAGTTTTCTGGGGCTTTGGGGTGGATTATTCTGGTGGAGGAACGATATGGTTTGGCCAAACGGGGCCAAGGTTTTTCTGGCAGCGGGGTTTGAGCTTGTGGGCCGGGCGTGCGGAGGCTCAGGAAGCGTCGAGGACGAAGGTGCGTTCGTCGTCGAGGCGGATCCCCGCGGGTATCCCCTGCTCGCTAAAAAGGACGATGGAACAACCACGAAAATCACGGAACACACGAAAAATCATTAGGTTAAGACAAGCGATCTTCCCATCCCTCCGGTGGACGGTCATCGTTGAGCAACGCCTTGGCTTTTCGTTTGTTTCGTGCTTTTGGGTGCGCCAGCACCGCCAACCAAACCAATGAACTGAGAAGTGTTCATCACGCCAACTGAATATCCAGCGTGTAGGGACGCGGGCGCCGGAACCACGAGTAATCGTGGCGGCGAAGCCCCGCGGAACGAGCCTGCGAGCCGCAGCGCAAGCAAACCCGATCCGGCCTCGTTACACAAAGTGAGAGTGGCCAATCTGCCGAATAAGCTGAAGCCTGAAACTCGTCGTGAAGCGATATTCACGAGCAGCGACGGGACTCTCCGGGGTGAAAGGGGGCAGCGCGCAGGGAAGGTGGGGTTGGGCAGGCTGGGAGACCCCGGTCGCCTGTTCCGCGAAAAGCGGGACGAGGTGGATGCTGAAACCATAAGGCGTTCACTGGTGGCTGGGGAGTCGGAGAGGCCCATAGTAGTGACGAAGCGGGGTAACGCCCGTGGAGCGAAGGGGCCTTGGCGGGGTAGTGCGGACTCAGAAGGTAGAGGCGCTGATTGGCCCAAGGCCCACCACAGCAAACCAAGTACTCGACCGAAGAGCGAAGCTGCAATGGGTAGGCAAGTCCAACAGACCAGTCCTTCCATCCAAGTGCCACGCGAAAGCCGGATGCGGGAAATCCGCATGTCCGGTTTGACGAGGGGGAAGGGGGCCGGCGGCTCAACCGCCGGCTCCCTTCTCTACTCTACTGGCCATCCGGATTTTTAGGATAAACCGGTAGCGCGCATCCGAAACGGCATGGGAGGCGGTTGGTTCCTTGCGGAAAACGCAGGGGAGACTATAGCGTCCTAAGTTATACAAACATGTATTTATACAGTATTGTATATTGACAAGCTTACGCGCCGCATCGAGTGTCCACGCCATGCGAAACATCACCGGTTCTCCTGTTGAGCAGAGCGACTTCTTTGACCGCCCCCGCGATCTGGCGCGGCTTCGGCGGGAATTGGCCAATGGCGCAAATCTCCTGCTCACCGCTCCACGCCGCGTGGGAAAAACCTCTCTCGTGCTGCGGCTGTGCGAGCTGGAGCGTACTGCCGGACGCACTGCGGTATTCATGAACGTCGAGGGCTGCCACGATGAACTCGCGTTTGCCGAGCGGCTGGTTGATGGACTCAGCGGGAGCGGACTTCATCCGGAGGCACTCAGCCGGGTCTCGCTCGTGTTTCGCAAAGCCCGACAAGCCTTCAGCGGCATGAAGGTCGGGGCTGCGGGGGTCGATATGGAGATGGGTTCCGCGGATGACCCTGACCACAGCACTCTCGGGCGGGCGCTGGAGAGCCTCTTCCGCCGGATCGAAAGCGACGGGAAATCGGTGGGGCTGGCCATCGAGGACCAGCTTGCGCGCCTCCTCCAGATGCTCCAGCGCGATGGCTACCTCTTGGAAAGCGAAGGGCGCTACGCCTTCCGCTCCTTTCTCCTCCGTGAATACTGGCACCGCCGCGAAGTCCGATGAAACCGCTCTCTTCACCCGTTCTCGCCCTGCACGAGATGTCGCTCTACAATCCGGGTCGCGTCCCGCCGGATAAAATCAGAGCTGCCTTTGCTGCGCGGATGCAGCAGTTTGAACGCATCGTCGCCGACATCGCCGCTGAGAAGCCCGGGAGCCGCGCGCAGCATCACCTCATCGTCGGCCAGCGCGGCATGGGGAAAACGATGCTCCTCGCCCGCATCGCCGCCGAGCTGCGCCTTGAGGCTCCTCTCGCCGCGCGCTTCATCCCGCTCGTCTTTGCCGAGGAGCAGTACGCCGTGGACCGCCTGTCGAAGTTCTGGCTGAACTGCCTCGATTCCCTGGCCGATGCGCGCGAGGCTGCGAACGACACTCAGGCTGTCGCGGAAATCGACGCCACTGTCGCGAAGCTCCAAACCGCCGGACCGCGCACGCCGAAGGACGACCAGCCCTTCGCCGACGAGGTCTATGCCGCCTTCGCCGCGGCCTCCCAAGCCACCGGCCAGCGCCCCGTCCTGCTTGTGGACAATCTCCAGCTCGTCTTCGAGCGCCTCGACCACGGCCAGCAGCACAGCCTGCGCGAACTCCTCATGCGCCCCGGCAGTCCCATCCTCGTCGGGGCCAGCCCCAGCCCGCCGCCGCAGACCCAGGACTACGGCGCGGCGTTTTACGACCAGTTTAAAGTCCACTACCTCCGCCCGCTCGATGAGACCGAGATGCGCGACCTGCTCCTCCACCTCGCGGAAGCCGCCGGGCGCGACGACGTCCGCCAGCGCGTGCTCCAGCATCCGGGCCGGCTGAAGGCCCTGCGCCAGCTCACCGGCGGAAACCCGCGCACCACCCTCACGCTCTTCTTCCTCTACGCCGAGGATTTTTCCCCCACCGTCTTCGGCGATCTTGAGGGCCTGCTCGACCGCGTCACGCCACTCTACAAGGCCCGCTTCGAGCAACTCACCCCGCAGCAGCAGGTCATCGTCAGCGCCATCGCCAACCACTGGGATCCCATCACCGCCGCCGCGCTCGCCAGCGCCACCGGCGTGCCGTTGGATTCCAGCCACGCCACCCGCACCCACCACCGGCATCACACTACTGCGAATCTGCCCGCCGGCACCATCAGCGCGCAGCTCGACCGGCTGGAAAAAACCGGCGTCATCGAGCGCACCGAGCTGTTTGGCGAAACGCGCACCGGTTACCTGCTGGCCGAGCGCTTCTTCAATATCTGGTTCCTCATGCGCAGCGCCTCCCGCCGCCAGCGCCGCGAAGTCGAGTTCCTCACCCGCTTCCTCGAAAGCTTTTACGAACCCACTGACCGCACCCGCCTCGCCCGCCATCTCATGGGGGAGGAGCGCTACAGTCCGGACCGCTACCTCTGGAGCCGCGCCGTCGCCGCCAGCCTCAGCGAACCCGGCATCGCTGAAGACCTCAACCGCCACGCCGAACTCACCGCCCTCCGTGAGGAAGCTCGCGAGGCTCGCGCCCGGTTGCACAAGCTGATCGACTTCGACAGCCTGCCCCCGGCCACACTCGCCTTCGCCGACCTGCGAAATAAGCTGGAATCGCTGGTGCCCGCCGACGCCGAAATCACGCCCGAGGACTTCGCCAAAACGGTGCTCGGCGACCGCGCGATGTTCATGAGCGGCGAGGGGGAACAACTTGCTGGGCGTTCCGGAAAGTTGAGCCGTAAAGAAATCCGCGGCGTTCTGAAATTGATCGAAAAGAGCCGGACTGCGGACGAAGCAACCTACTCGCCGGAAGCCGTCGAGTGGTTTTCCCAGCGGCTTTCCACTGGCCAAATCCGCGGCCGCCGCGACGCTGAGGACTGGAACCGCGCCTTCGAGCAGGCCAATAGAGAGGAGTGCATTCAGTTGCTGGTGGACTCATTGCCCGACGGCTTCGGCGCCGAACTCACCGATGCCACCTTCGGACGAATCAGCGCCACGCTCCAACCGCCCGCCGAGTCCCCAGCATGGCGTTGCTTCAACTGGAGCTATGATCTCCACATCAAGCTCAGCCGCTACGCGGAGGCGGAGAGCGCCTACCGCGAGGCCATTGCCCGCGATCCGAAGTATGCCCTTCCGTGGAACGGCTTGGGCTATCTTCTCCAAGCCCATCTCCAGCGCTACGCGGAAGCCGAGAGCGCCTATCGCGAGGCCATTGCCCGCGATCCGAAGTCTGCCGCTCCGCGGAACGGCTTGGGCAATCTTTATTGCGATCACCTCGACCGTCTGGCGGACGCGGCGGAAGCGTTCGATCACGCGCTGCGACTTGAGCCGACAAAATCTGTGGTCCATCAAAACCGCATCTTCCTCCGTCGCGATTTCATGGGCGTAGGCCCTGCCGCCCGCCCGCTCATGGACGAGCTATCGGCGCTTCCTAAACACGAGTTTCCCGACACCACCCACCTGCACGAAGCTCTCTTTGCTGCCTACGACTCAAATTGGGGACTGGCCTGCGAGGCGCTCGGCCGAGCGCTGTCGATCCGCGTCGATGGTTTCGGGGCCTACACCACCGACGACTGGCTCCGCGCCAGCGCCGTGCTGCTGCACCTCAACTACGGAGCGGAACTACTCGCATTCCTCGACCAGCGGGGGGATACTGTCGCGCGGCTGCGCCCGTGGGTGGAGGCGCTGCGGGCGCTGCAATCCGGCGACCGCCGCGCCTTGCAAAATATCGCCCCCGAAATTCGCACCACCGCCGAGGTCTTCTACGACGGCATTGAGCACCTGCTGAAAAAGCTCCCCGAAAAAACCCGCCGCCGCCCGCTGGCAAAATTGGCGTCCTCTCGTCGGCGGCGAAACAGCAGGTCATGAAGGGCGTTTTAGCGTGTGCAAAGTTAAGGCATCCATCCTCCGTCCGATGTCTTTATCCTAAGGACCGGGATGGGAACCACGAAAAACACTAAACACAACAAAAACCAAGGCGTTGGCCAACAATTGCCGTCCACCTGACGGATCACAAGGTCGCTTGTTATAACTCAGTGATGTTTCGTGTGTTTAGTGATTTTCGTGGTTGTAATGTCCCTTTTTAGCGCGTGGTGCAATCCGTGGAGAAGGAGAGAGAAACCTGGACGGTGAAGGAGGTCAGCCGCCGACCCTTCAATATGCCGCCGCCGGTGGAGGTGGCGGTGCCTCCGCCGATCGTCGCGCCAGAGCCGGAAAAGCTGGGGACGTTTTTGCTGGATGCCCCTATGCCGACAGGCCCGGTCAGCGATGTGCGGGCCTTCGGTTTCGATGACCGGGGTCACATCGGATTCCTGCGCGGCTCGGAGCATTTCCTGCTGATTGAAGAAAGTGGCGCGGCCCTGGCCGAGGTGCCGCTCAAGGATACTGGCGATGCGAGGCTGGCGCTGGCGTGGATCGCGGGCGACCGCTGGCTGGTTACGGCGTCGGGCCACGGAGACGCGACAGAGTCCCGTGCCTGGTGGATTGATGCGGGCCATAAATCACTGACGGAAGTTGCCGGTTTTGCCTGCCCGCCTGTGGAGTCACTTTCTGGCTCCGGCGATGGCGGCTTTGTCGCGCTCACGAATGAGTGGCAAAAGTACTCCTCGACAGAAGCCGTGGTGGCGTTCGGTGCCACAGGAGCGCTTCGCTGGAAAATCGAGGCCAATTCCGGCATGGATGCCGGCGATTTCCTCAGCCCGGAGAGCGTCACCGTGACCTCAAAGGGTGAAGTCGCCGTGCTCGATGTAATTCGCCACATCGTCGTCCTGTTCGACCTGACGGGTAAGCATCTGCGAACTGTTGATCTCAAAAAGGCCTGGAAGCGCGAGCCAAACTATCCATCGGAGATCTCAGCGGACAGCGACGGCGGATTCGTGGTTGGCGATTTCAATGGCAAGCCGCCATTCGTTCGCATGACCGCCACCGGCAGAGTCCGGGCGCAGTTCAGTCCAGTCTTCAAAGACGGACGTCGCGCGGATCAGAGCGGCGAACTTCGCGTCGCGCCGAATGGCCGGATGTGGCTCGCCAACCGCCATTCGCTCCTGCGCCTTGACGACGGCGGAAAGGTGGCCGCCATTCTCGGACAACAGCCCGTGAGCGACTCGCTGGGCGTGATTGCCGCCGCAGCCTGCGATGACGCCGGCCGCATCGCTGCCGTGGATGAACAATCGGGAACCGTGCATGTTTTTGATGCAAAAGGACGCCGGCTCCGCGTCTGCCGGCCTGAAAAAGGAGACTTCGCGGGACATGCCGGCGGGGCGCAACTCGCTGTGGCCAATGACGGGCGCATCATCCTCAACCCGGACGGCGATGAACGGCCCGGTATCGTTTTCGGGAACGATGGAAAGCGACTGAAGCACAAGCTGAGAGCAGGATGGGGAGAGTGGTGCTTCCGTCAGGGCGCGGGCGGAATGTTGCGGCTGGGATTTGAGGAAGTCACCCTTACGGATGATCAGGGCGCCGCGCAGCAGGTCATCACGCGCCAGCCTGACCGCCGCTGGCTGGACTTCGCCACCAGCACGGCGGTGGCGCAGGATGGATCATTCCTGGTGCAAGCCCGCGAAGGAGAGACTGGGACCGTACTCAATTTTTACGGACCGAAGGGCGAGCCGCAACGCACTATGGCCGCTCCCGTCCAGGGCTGGTTCCAACTCGACGGCTGGAGCGGCACGCATCTTCTCTTGGGCACGGAATCCGAATGCCTGCTCTGCGATCGCGAAGGCAAGCCCTTGCGCCTGCTGAAAGCGCCTGCGGGCAGCCTCGGGCGGGCGCAGTTTCTAACCCGGGGCGGACGGGAATGGTGGGTGCTGGAATTCGCAGCGCGCACCGTGACCCGATGGGAGGTGCCAGCGGTTCAATGAGCGAATTTTCCGGTCACTCCTCCGCGGGGCGTAGCGTTTAGTCTGCGGTTCAGCCATCTGCTTACACTCATGCGCCTATTCTAGGGCTCGGCCCCGTCGCACGTTGGCCACAGGCGGTGGGATGTCGCGGCGTGGCGCCCCGCCCCTTGCATCTGCGCACTTTGTGGCTTTGCGTCTCTGCTCGGAAAATCCTACCGCCGTTTCCAGAGTTACCTCGAATTGGCGGGCCTGCCGCGGTTCGCGGCAGGTTCGGCGGGGAGCGATTGGGCCAGCCGGGCTTTCACATCGGCGAGGGCGGGGTCGGCGGCGCGGTTGGTGAACTCGTCCGGGTCGGTTTCCAGATCGTAGAGTTCCTCAAAGCCATCGCTGTAACGGATAAACCGGTAACGCGCATCCGACACGGCGTGGGAGGCGGTTTTCTCCCCGTGGAAATCGTAGGATGTGAGCGACGTGCGGGGGCGCTGGGCGTCGGGATTTTTCAACTGCGCGACGAGCGAGGCGCCGTCGCACTGCGCGGGAACCGGCAGGCCGGCGAGTTCGCAGAGGGTGGGGTAAAGGTCGGTGAGGGTCGCGGGCTGGCGCGTCTGCTGGCCGTCCCGGCTTTGGCCGGGCGCGTGGATGAACATCGGCACGCGTGTCGTCTGGGTCCAGAGGGCGAATTTTTCCCAATTTTCCTTCTCCCCGATATCGAAGCCGTGGTCGCTCCACAGGACGATGATCGTTTTGTCTTTCATTGGCGACGCATTGAGCGCGTCGAGCAGGCGGCCGACCTGGTGGTCCACATAGCTGATGCTCGCCAAGTATCCCTGCATGAGCTTCTCCCATTGCTTGTTTTCGACGACCCACCTGTGCCAACTGCGGCGATCGGGCTCGTGCGCGTCGGCAAGGTCATTGGCCTGGATGACGGGCAGTTTCACTTCGGACAATGGATGAAGGTCGAACCACTTCTGCGGCACTTCGAACGGGATCTGCGGACGGAAAAGGCCGGCGGCCAAAAAGAGTGGTTTGAGCAGCTCAGGGTTTCAAAAATCTCGGCTGTAGCCGGCAAGCCAGCCGCCATCGACGGGAATGATTGCTCCGTTGAGGTAGGAGCTTTCGGGGGCGGCGAGGAAGAGGACGGCGTGGGCGATTTCTTCGGGCTGGCCGGGGCGGCCCAGCGGGATGTGGGAGAGCATGGCTTGGACGCGGTCGTTGAACTTGCCGTTTTCGCCGTAGAAGAGCTGCCTGGTGCCCTCGCTGAGGATAGAGCCGGGGGCGACGCAGTTGGTGAGGATGCCTTGCGAGCCGAGTTCGATGGCCATGGTGCGGGTGAGATTGACGACGCCCGCCTTGGCGGCGGTGAAGGCGCATTGCAGACGCGCGGGGACGAGGCCCATGACGGAGGAAATGTTGACGATGCGGCCGGATTGGCGCTGGAGCATCCGCCGAGAGGCGGCCTTGCTGACCAGGAAGAGACCGGTGAGGTCAACGCGAAGGATGCGGTCCCATTCCTCGGCGGGAAAGGAGTCGATGTTCACGCGGTGGGCCATGGTGTTGATGCCGGCGTTGTTGACGAGGATGTCGAGGCGTCCATGCGCGGCGATGATGCCGCTGATGGCGGACTCGACTTCATTTTCGTCCGTGACATCCATTCGGAGGGCCATGGCTCCGGGTGTGGCGGCGGCGAGCTGGCGGGCGCCTTCGAGGTTGATGTCGGCATAGACGACTTTGGCTCCGTTGGCGGCGAGGGAGGCACAGATGGCCTGGCCGATGGCACCGGCGGCACCGGTGACGAGGGCGACTTGGTCGTGAAGTTGGACTTGCATGCGTGGAGAAAATTACACGAGGCCGGACAAGGGCTGCTCGATGAGTTGGCGGAGGGTTTGCAGGAATCGGGCGGCGGCGGCGCCGTCGTTGACGCGATGGTCGAAGGTGAGGCTGAGCGTGAAGCGGTCGCGGGCGGTGAAGGTGCCATCGTTGAGCGGCACGGCCTCGCGCACGATGGCGCCGATGCCGAGGATGGCGGACTCGGGGGGATTGATGACCGGCGTGAAGGCCTCGACGCCGAGGCTGCCTAGGTTGCTGAGGGTGAAACAAGCGCCCTGCATGTCGGCGGCAGCGAGTTGGCTGGCGCGGGCTTCGGCGATGAGTTGTTGCGATTGCGTGGCGATTTGCGTGAGCGTTGAGGTGTCCACATCGCGGATGACGGGCACGAGCAAGCCCGCTTCGGTGTCCACGGCGATGCCGAGATGGATGCTTTCGGGCTGCAGAAGGTGGTCGTCTGCCCAGATGGCGGCCAGCATGGGATGCTGGCGCAAGGCGGCAGCAGTGAGCTTGACCAGGATGTCGTTGATCGTGGGGATGACCGGGGCGGAGTGTTGGAGTGAGGGAGTGGCCGACTTGAGCTGCTGGCGGAAGGCGAGGAGCGCAGTGGCATCGCAACGCGCGGTGATGGTGACGGGAACGGTGGTCTGGCGGCTGTACATGAGCCGCGCGGCGATGGTGCGGCGCATCGACGTAAGCGGCACTTTTGTGAAACCGGTGGCGACTGGCGTGGAAGTGACGGCAGCGAGGACATCGCGCTCGCGGATGCGGCCGCCTTTGCCTGTCGCAGAGAGCGTGGATAGATCGACGCGGTGCTCTCTGGCGGCGCGGCGGGCACGGGGGGAGGAGGGGTGGGCTCCCGCAGATTGAGGGACGGGTTTTCCACCAGATTCAGGGAGACAAGCAGATTGGGAGAGCCCGCAGATTTTTGGATCTGCGTTTTTCATCTGCGGGATTTCGGAATCCGTGGGAGAACTCCGCGGTAATGTGGCGGGCGCGGATTCACCTCCAGCCAACAAGTAGGCGAGCACGTGACCGACTTTGATCGTGTCGCCGGGCTTGGGGCCGTTAGCAGGGATGGAAAGGATGCCGCTGTCGATGGATTCGACTTCCTGTGCGGCTTTGTCGCTCTCGAGGGTGAAGAGCGGGTCGCCTTCTTTGATGAAGTCGCCGTCTTTTTTCAGCCAAGCGAGGAACTTGCCTTCCTCCATGGACCAACCGAGACGCGGGAGTTGGATTTCGATGGGCATGGTGGTGAGCTATTCAGCGCAGAGTTCGCGGATGGCGTCCGCGATGGTTTCAGCATTGGGCACGACGGCGGTCTCGAGTGTGGCGCTGTAGGGCGTGGGCGAGGGTTTGCCGTTGAGGCGGCGGATGGGGGCGTCGAGGTCATCGAAGCCGCGATCGGCGAGTTGCGCGGCGATTTCGGCGCTGACGCCGCAGTGGGCGAAATCTTCGTCCACGATCAAGAGGCGGCCGGTTTTGGCGACGGAGCGCAGGATGGTGTCCACATCGAGTGGAGCGACGGTGCGCGGGTCGATGAGTTCGACGCTGACGCCTTCTTCGGCGAGCGTCTCGCAGGCCTGCAGGGTTTTGTGAACCATGAGCGCGAGCGCGACGACGGTGATGTCGCTGCCTTCGCGGACGATGGCGGCCTGGCCGAAGTCGATGAAGTATTCCTCCTCCGGCACCGGGCCTTTCACGGTCATCAACTCGCGGTGTTCGAGGAAGAGCACGGGGTCGTCGCAAGTGAGCGCGGTTTTGAGCAGGCCCTTGGCATCGCGCGGCGAGGAAGGCACCACGACGCGCAGGCCGGGGAAGTGCGCATACATGGAGTAATAGCTGCCGCTGTGATGCGTGGCGGCGCAGTGGCCGATGCCAATGCAGCCGCGCAGGAGCACAGGCATCTTCAGCCGGCCGCTGCTCATGTATTGCATCTTCGCGATCTGGTTGATGATCTCCCCCACGCCATCGAGCACAAAGTCGGCAAACATAAAGTCCACCACGGGCCGCGTGCCGGTCATGGCCGCACCACCCGCGAGTCCGACAAAACCGCGCTCGCAAATGGGCGTATCGCGCAGGCGCTCGGGGCCGTGAATGGCAAAAAGGCCGCTGGTGGTGGCGAAGTTGCCGCCGCGCACGCCGACGCCTTCGCCGAGCACGAATATCTTCGGGTTGCGGGCCATTTCCTCGGTCAGGGCTTCGAGCGTAGCCTTCATGAAGGTCAGCTCGCGAGTATTCGCGTCTGTTGCGGGCACATCGCGCGGAGGACTGGGGCGCGGCGCGGCATAGACGTGCGTGGTCGCGCTCCCGGCGGTGGGATACGCGCTCGTTTCGGCAAACTCATGCGCGGCTTCGGCGAGCGCGGCGACTTCCTGTTCGACGGCGCTGAGATCGGCATCGCTGGCGAGTTTTTGATCAAGCAGATGCTTTTTCAGCCGCGCGATGGGGCAGCGCGTTTTCCACTGCTCGACGTCTTCACGCGTGCGGTAAGTGAAATCGCCCATGCCCTCAGCGTGAGCGCGGGTGCGGTAAGTGTTGCATTCGAGCAAGGTGGGGCCTTCGCCGTTGCGCGCACGCTTTACGGCCTCGCGAGCGGCGGCTTCGATGGCGAGCACGTCGTTGCCGTCGAGTTCGATGCTGTGAATGCCATAGGCCGCGCCACGGGCGGCGACACTCGGATTTCCCGCCACGGATGAAAAGGGCACCTCCGTGGCAAACTGGTTGTTTTCGCAGACGAAGAGTACAGGCAGCTTCCAGATGCTCGCCATGTTCAGCCCTTCGTGAAACGCGCCGTTGTTCACCGCGCCATCGCCGAAGAACGCAACACCGAGATGGCCTGTTTTCATGATGAGCGAGCTGTAGCCAGCGCCGGTGGCCTGAAGGATGCAGGGACCGACGATGCCGCTGGTGCCCATCATGCCGATCTCGGGGGAAAAGAGATGCATCGAGCCGCCGCGACCGCGCGAGCAGCCGGTTTCGCGTCCGTAGAGTTCCGCGATGAGGTGGCGCGGCTCCATGCCTTTGGCGAGCGCATGACCGTGACCGCGATGCGTGCTGAAAACAGCGTCGTCCTGAGTCAAATGCGCGCACACGGCCGTGGCGATGGCTTCCTGGCCGACATACGTATGGCAGGCGCCGTGGATGAGGCCGCGCTGGTGCGATTTTGCGAGCCGCTCCTCAACCATGCGTATGACGAGCATCGTGCGGTAAAGCGCGAGAGGTGCGTTTTTGGCTGAAGAACTCATGGAGTGGCGTCGAAGATTCAGGCGGTCTTGTGTTTGAGACGCAGGAAGGTGAGGAGGATGCCGCCGGTGATGAAGCAGGCGGCGAGGAAATGGAGGCATTGCGTCTCGTTGTAGCCGTTGGTGCGGAGCCAGCCGGTGGCGTGATTGCCCGCGTAGCCGGCGAGGTTGGCGCCCATGTTGATGAGGCCCGTGGCGGCCGCGGCGGCCGTGGCGGTGAGCGTGAGCGAGGGGAGCGTCCAGAATGGTGCGATCCACGAGAAGGCGGCGAGCGCGGTGAAGCACAGCCAGATCATCTGCGTGCCAAAACTCTGGCCGGAAATCGTGCTGCACAGGAGAAAAATGCCGGTGGCAATCATGCCCCCGGCGGCGTGCCATTTGCGGTCGCCGGTCCGGTCGGCGGTGTAGCCGGAGACGAGCACGCTGACGATGCCGCAGGAGTAGTAGAGACCGCTGTAGAACAGCGTCATCTGATCGGACCCGCCGGAGAGGTTTTTCACCGTGGTGGGCAGCCAGAAGGTGAGCGCGTAGCCGCCGCTATTGCCAATCATGACGGCAAGCACGAGCAGCCATACCATCGGCAGACGCAGTGCCTGCCACGCGGAGATCTTGCTGGTGGCATCCTTCGCGGCAGCCTCGGCGGCGAGTTCGCCCTCGAGATGATCGCGCTCGGCCTGGGTGAGCCATTGGGCATCGCGCGGACGATCCGTGAAGCAAAGGAGCACTAGGATGCCGAGAATCACAGCAGGCAACCCCTCCACGATAAATAGCCACTGCCACCCATCGAGCGTAAACCATTTCACATCGAGCAACAGCGAGGAAACCGGCGCGCCAAACGCGAGACTGAACGGCACCGCGATCAGCAGCCAGGACAGCGCCCGCGACCGCTCGCGCTGGACGAACCAGTGCGAGAAATAGACAATGATCCCGGGAAAAAACCCTGCCTCCGCCACGCCGAGCAGGAAGCGCATCCAGTAAAACTGCTCCGGCGTCTTCACGAATGCCATGCCCGCCGAAATGAAACCCCAGGTGATGAGGATGCGCGCAAACCACTTCCGCGCGCTCCAACGCTCGACGAGCAACGCGCCGGGAATTTCCAGGATCAGGTAGCCGATGAAAAAGACGCCGATGCCAAAGCCGAACACCGCCTCGGAAAAGCCGAGTGCCTCGCCCATGCGCAGCTTGGCAAAGGCCACGTTCGCGCGGTCGAGGTAGGAAATGATGTAGAGGACGATGACCAGCGGCAGAATGCGCCACGCGACTTTGCGCCGCAGGGCGGGGACATTGACGGCACTGGGTTCAGAAGGCGCGGGATTCATGACGCGCTGATCAAGGTTGGAGCACCAGCGCGCGGCCGTGGCCACTGCGGATGCCTTCGATTTTGATGGGGGCGAAAAGGAACCACGCGCCTTTCTCCGGCACGGTGCCGAGGCCGATGAGGAACTCGACGAGCAACAGGTTGTGCTTGGCTGCAGCCCAGTAGGTCATCAGCGAGGCGTCCCGCTGCACGCCGCCGGCGGTGGGTGCATCGATGCCAACACAGCCCACCCCGCGCTCCGCGAGAAGGGCGATGGCTTCCGGCGAGAGCGCGGGCCAGCCTTCAGATTTGCCGGCGAGCGGCGCGGCGATGCACTCGTCCATGGCCGGGGCGTCGGGCAGCGGCTTGAATGTCGCGTCGGTGTAACCGGTGCGGAAGAGCACGATCTCGCCAGCGACGATGGGGCCGTGCGCTTTCTCGTGATCAAGCACCTGCTTTGCGGTGATGAGCGGCGAGGCAGGCCAGGCTGCTTCTTCTGTGTTGCCGCGAAGGCTGCTCACATCGATGACGCGCGCCGCTCCAATCATCCTGTTCAGCGGGAGCTTGTCGATCGTCTCCGTGCTGTGGCCGAGCGGGCCGTGTTTTTGTTCGAACTCGGCGCGGAGTCGACGGATCTCAGGCGCGAACTTTTCCGCATCGAAGCCCGGCGGCGGCAAGGTGAAGGCCGGGGTGACGACGTGCGTGCCCACCTGGCTGTCAAAGGTGTGGGTGCAGGCCATGTAGGGACCGCGCGGTTTTTCGAAGCGGTTCAGCGGCTCGGAGAGGTAGCGCTGCGCCTCTTCACCGGGACCGTGCCCCTGCCAGGTCACGGGCAGGTTTTTGTCGAGCGTGACGGACACATCAGTGATGCGTTTGGCCCGCGCGGCGGCGATGAGCGGGGCGGCGAGTTTTGGCTCGGTGATCGCGAACACACGCGCCTCACCGCCGGAGCCGCCGGCGTGTTTGGCGGGCAGCAATGCGTAGAAGGCGCCGGTCGGCGGCAGGGATTTGAAATTGGTGCCGCACTCGATCCAGATCATGCCAAACGCACCGCCCGCCTGATGCGTGGCGACGGCGAGGTCCGGCAGCGGGCCCATGCTGGCTCCGTCGAGACCGGCGGACATGATGCCTTTTTCGCCGAGGTATTTCATCGTCTCGGGAGTGGGCGCGGGCCAGGCGGGAGCCATTTTGATTAATGGGCGCACCACGAACCGCGCCCCGCCGCGGTTCAGCGGCAGGTAATAGGTGTCCGAGTAATCGCTGCGAAAGAGCACGACATCACCCGGTCGCAGCGGTCGGTGTTTTTTCTCCCATGACTTCACGTGCTCGGGGCGGATGAGAAAGCTGGAGCCGTCCGGCGCGTCGTCACGATGCGCGGTGACGTCGATGACACAGGCCTCGCCGACATACTGCCAGGCCGGAACTTTTTCACCGGTTACCAGTCCCATCGGTCCCGCGCCAGGCAGGCCGGAATCCGGCGGCGGCACGAAATGCGCGGGCGCGTCCCACTGCGTGCCGGTGTGTTCGTCGAGCACGATGGTCTCGCGGTGAAAGGCTCCCGGACCGAAGGTGAATCGCGGGATGGTGATATGCTGCATCATCCCAACCGGCCAGACGCAGGGCCACTCCTGCGAAACGGGCAGCGACAGATCGTGGAGATGCTCCGGAGGCACCTGAGCTCGGGCGGCGGCGGTGAAGGCGAGAAGGAGGAGAAGGTTCGTTTTCATGGAGTGCTGGAGTGTGGGTGTTATCTTTCCGCCACGACGGGATTGGTGAGTGCGCCAATCTTTTCGATGTCGATGGTCACGGTGTCGCCGGGTTGGAGGAAAACGGGTGGTTTCATGGCGGCTCCGACGCCTTGGGGAGTGGTGGTGTCACGTTGTGGCCAGGGTCGTTGCGTTGAGATCAGGTTGTCCAGCGAGTTGCAGCCGCTCCGCGGCCTCTCGGGTGTTTTTTTCAAACAAGGCCGCGTTGCCGGGCTGCTTCAGGTCTTGGTCAAAGGTGGGGATCATCTGCCTCAGGCGCTCCAGGCCTTCAGCGCTCGCGATCAGGTGCGGCAGGCAGGTCTGGACGACTTCGAGTGCGACATTCACAGAGACCGATGCGCCCGGCGAAGCTCCGAGCAACGCGGCGACCGAGCGATCCGCGGAGGAAAGGACTTCGGTGCCGAAAGACACCGCGCCGCGATCCGTTCTTTTGATGGCCTGCACGCGGATACCTGCCTGCACGAGCCGCCAGTGCCCGGTACGCGCACTCGGGTAAAACTCGCGCACGGCATTCATTCGGTCCTCCATGCTTTGCAGGCCCTGGGTGATGAGATACTTCACCAGCGGGAGGTTGTGCACGGCGGTTTGCAGCAGTGCACTCAGATTACCCGCGTGAATCGAGAGCGGCAGATCGCTCCAGTGTCCGTGCTTGAGGAAACGCGTCGTCCATGAGGCAAACGGACCGAAGAGAAGCTGGCGCTGGCCATAAAGTCGTCGCACATCGAGATGCCCCGCGCCCAGGCTGGGCGATGAGGGCGGCGTGGCACCGTAAACCTTCGCTTCGTGCCGCGAGCAGATCGAAGGCTCATCGCACACCAGCCACTGGCCGCCGATGGGAAAGCCGCCAAGACCCGCCACTTCGGCGAGACCTGTCGATTGCAGCAAAGGCAGGCTGCCACCGCCCGCGCCGACAAAGACGAACTTCGCTCGCTGCTGGCGCGTTTCGCCAGTGTTCTGGCATTTCATCGCGAGGTGCCATTCACCAGCGCCGCGCTTGAGGCTTGTCACCTTCCATCCGGCGGCGATGCCGCAGTGCTCCTGCTGCGCGAGCCAGCCACACAAGCGGCGGGCCAGCCGTCCGTAGTCCACCTCGGTGCCATCGCCTGTCGTAGCCGCCACCGGGCCGGGCTCGCGGCCTTCCATCACCAGCGGTGCCCATTGGTGAATGACCGACGGGTCCGTGGTCAGTGTCATGTCGCGAAAGAAGTGATGCTCCAGCATCGCCGCGTGGCGGGCTTGCAGAAAGTCCACATCCTTCGCTCCCTTGACGAAACAAATGTGCGGCACCGCGTGAATGAAATCCGCCGGCGCTCCCACCACGCCAGCAGCGGTCACGGAGCCCCAGAACTGTTTCGAGTGCTCGAACTGCTCAAATACGCGTAGCGCCCGGCTGATGGGCACGCCACCTCTTTGATCGCGCGCCGGAGTGTAGCTGAGTTCACAAATGCCCGCGTGACCCGTGCCCGCGTTGTTCCAGCCGTCCGAGGCTTCCTGCGCGAGTTCACTCGTGCTCTCAACCATCTGGATCCGGAGCTGCGGATCGAGCCGCTTGAGCATCACGGCCAGAGTCGCGGACATGATGCCGCTGCCGACAAGCGCAATATCGGCGGCTTCAGCGATGCGTGCATTCATGTCCGGCGTGGCTGGCCTGGGTTCAGGCGGCGGCTTTCAGCACCAATGCGCGCCGATGGTCTCGACATGCACGGCATACAGGCTGCGGCTCGCAGTCATGAAGAGGCGGTTCCGGCGCGGGCCGCCGAAACAGACGTTGCTGCACACTTCGGGCAGCACGATCTGGCCGATACGCTTGCCTTCCGGAGCGAAGATGTGGACGCCGTCATAGCCTTCGCCCACCCAGCCCATGCCGGCCCAAATGTTTCCGTCCTTGTCGCATCGAATGCCGTCAGCGAGTCCGGCGACCTCTTTGCCATCGAGGTCCATTTTCATGGAAGCAAACTCGCGGCCGTTCTTCAGCTTCGCACCATCAATGTCCCAGACTTTGATGTTCTTCGGTGCATCGGGGTAGTGCGAGGCACCGGTGTCGGCTACATAGACCTTCTTGTAATCCGGCGAGAAACAGAGGCCGTTGGGTTTGAAGATTTCATCCGTGACCTTCTCCACCTTGCCGCTCGGGTCGATGCGATAGACCGCTTCTTTGAGCAAGAGGTCGCCCTTGTTGCCCTCGTAGTTGCCGAGGCTGCCGTAGCCGGGGTCGGTGAACCAAACGCTGCCATCGGGATGCACGGCGCCGTCATTCGGTGCGTTGAAGGGTTTGCTGTCGAACTTGTCGGCGAGGACGGTGATGGTGTTGTTGGACTCGTAGCGAACCACGCGCCGGTTGCCGTGCTCGAACGAGAGCTGCCGCCCCTCGCGGTCAAAGGTGTTGCCGTTGCTGTGACCGGCGGGCTTGTGGATTGTCGTGACTTCGCCGTCATCTGGCAGCCAGCGATGCTGCACGTTGTTCGGGATGTCGCTAAACACGAGATACTGCCCCCAGCCGCTCCACGCAGGTCCTTCCGCCCAATACATCCCGGTGTGCAGCCGCTCGATGGGCGCGGAGCCAATCCTGTATTTTTCGAAGGCTTTATCGAGGGCGATGACGTCCGGCTCGGGATAACGCACCGGCGCGGCACCGGGGCCGAAATCACGCGCCAGCAGTGGTGCGGCGGCGAGGGAGCTGATGGATGTGAGGAATGAACGACGGGTGGTCATGGAGTGGTTGGTTGGAGTGAGGTTGGGTTTCCCACAGATTCAGGATTCCGCAGACGGGCTGGTGAATTGAATAGAGGTGGAGACCTGAATCTGTGGGAGATCAAAATGTTCATGCGGTGGTCACGCCGTTGACGATATTTGGCAGCGGCTCGCCGCGAACGGCCATCAGTGCGATTCGGGCGACGCTTTCGCGCAGGGTTCTCACCGCTGGTGGACTCACGGAAGCGATGTGCGCAGCGAGGATGACGTTGGGCATCTTCCGGATGGGATGGTCGGCAGGGATCGGTTCTGGATCGAAGACGTCGAGCGCGGCACCCCCAAGATGACCGGATTGCAGGGCGGCGGTGACGGCAGTGCTGTCGGCGAGATCGCCACGGCCTGCGTTGATGAAGATGGAACCCGTTTTCATCTTCGCGAAGGCCGCGGCGTTGAAGAGCTGCTTCGTCTGCGGATTCACGGGGCAATGCGGCGAGACGATGTCGCTTTGCGCGAGCAACTCATCAAACGAAGTCGCGGCCGCGGCGCCTGCTTTGATGATCTCATCGGCTGCCACGACCGGATCAAACACCAGCACGCGGGCCTTGAACGCCAGCAACCGCTTCACGACTTCGCGTCCGATACGTCCGAAGCCCACGATGCCGATGGTAAGTTGCTTCAGCGCCGACATCGCACTCACCGGCGTGGCGAGCCCCCACTGACCCTCGCGCAGGCGCAGCGCATTCGGCACGACCTGGCGAGTGGTGGCGAGGATGAAGGCAAGCGTGTGGTCCGCGACTTCATCAATGCAGTAGTCCGGGATGTTGCACACCGGGATGCCGCGCTCGCGCGCGGCGGCACAGTCCACATTGTCGTAACCGATGCCGTAGCGAACGATGGCTTTGGCTTTGGTCATGGCGTTCACCACCTCGGCGTTTACGGGCGCAAACTGCGTGATCACAGCATCGGCATGGCGCACCAGTTCGACAAGCTCAGCGGGCGAACGCTTTTCTCTGCAGGAAACAACCTCGATCCCCGCAGGTCGAAGGATGCCCTCCTCCATGCTGAGATCGGGGAAGGTGTAGTCGGTGATGGCGATGGTAGGCATGGTTGGATTCGGGTTCAGAATGGGCCTCCAGTCGATTATAGGAGGCCAGCAGATTGGAGTTTCCACAGATTTCGGTTGCCCGGATCGATGGTCGGACCGGTTTTGCCGCCCCATTTTCTAGGCGTGTTTCGTATCGAGAGCCAGCCCGCCTTTCGTCTTTTCCCCGTTGTGGCTCTCGTAGCAGTGCTCCACGAGCACCGGCCGAGGATGTGCCGGCGCATCGGACACTCGTATTCCGCGGGGGACTTGGTTTGGAAGGCATTTACCAGTCTCTGGCGGCTGCTGACGGTCCCTGTCCGAGTGCCACGCGCCTGGACTTGCCTGGAGCGATGACGGTATACCGTTGCAGGTGCTTTCTTGCGGAATGAACCGCAAAATCATTGGCCCATCATGGTTTTACCACGGCAGTAAATAGGGGCTTGCGTTGGAGTACCGCCAGAACAGGCGGAATCGTCGGCCCGGGCGCACTGCTGATCGCGCCAATTCGTTCGCCAGTAGCTCGCCTGACATACCCCCTCGATTCCGCCTGTTCTGGCGGTACTCCAACTCACCGCACCCGCCTCATCGTCAGGTATTTCGCTCGGCGTGTTGTAGTTGTTTTGCTCACACCGGATTGTGTTACGCTCTCTTAACAGAGTGCCATTCCACACCGACCCCTTTCCCTCGCTATCTCACCGCTGTCGGAAATCGCCCTTGAACTTCTCCGGGATCAGGTCGCGTTGTTCCGGGGCCAGCCGGGCAAAGAAGGTCTCGCAGGCGTAGGATACGCTCTTCCAGTTGTCGTTGCTGGCTTCGGTGAACAACTTGATCGTCTCGTCGTTGATTGGGGCGTGTTCCGCGAGCGGCGGGGCGGCTGCGCTGCGCACCCGACCGCTTTCGTCTCGCATGGCAGCGTAAAGGGCATCGAGCACTTTTGGGTCGCGGGGATCGATCTTGCCGAGCGCGGTCGCGGTTGCGGCGCGGACGTGTTCGTCCTCATCTTTTTGCTGGCGATCGATGAGCTTTGGAAGTGCTGTGCGGGCGGGATCTCCGATGCTGGCGAGGGCGACAGCTGCCATGTCGCGCACGAAGGCTTGCTCGGAACCAAGCATGCGGATGAGCCCATCCACCGCGGGCGCCGCGTCCGGGCCGCCGATCTCCGAGATGGCGTAGGCGGCGCATTTGCGAGTCATCGCATCGCTATCATCGAGCAATTCGACCAGTTTTGGGATCGCAGGTTTGGCGCCTTTTCCAAATTGAGCCAGCAGGATTGCGAGATCGGTTCTTGCTGCCACCGGGCTGTCGGTGGCGGCGATGATCTCGTCGAGGACGACCACCGAGGGCGCGCCGATCATGGTCAGTCCTTCCGCGCCGACGCGTGCGGCGTTCTTGTCGGGGCTCTGAAGGGCTGCCACCAAGGTTGCGAAGTGGCGCGAGCCGGGGCCTTCGATCCGGGCGAGCGCCGCGGCGCACCAGAGACGTTCGTAAAGAATCTTGCTGACGCTCCCATCTTCCAGCTTTCCCACGGCTGCCTTGCCAATGTTGGCCAGGGCGTGCGCTGCGATCCACCGGGTCGCCGGTTGATCCGGGTAGGCGGTGAGCGCGGTGAACAGCGCGGGAGTCGCCTCGCTTGCGGCTGGGCCAATCGACTTGAGCGCGTGGAGCGCGGACTCGCGCATGTGGGAATCTTGCAGTGCCTCGACCAGCGCCGGCACGGCGGCCTCCGCGCCCTCCTTGCGATTGCCGATAAAGTCCACTGCGCGCATGCGCGTGCTGAAGTCCTCGCTCTTCAAGGCCGCGATCAGCTCGGGCAGCGGTGCATCGTTCATCAGTAGGGGTTTGGTATCCGCACAAGCAAATCCAGTGACGATGACCAGGAGAGCGATCGACGGCTTGCAGGAGTACAGGTTCATACAGTGCTGACACTCAAAGATGGCTTTTCTTAGAAAAAATCAACGGGAGTCCAAAGCAGAATACACTCATGCATCACGGCTCGATACGAGGTCTCAACCGGGTCGGAGGTGCTGGCCCCCCACATCAGGGACGGCCCGAAGAAGACGACCTTGAGGCGCGCGCCCGCCCTGGCCTGGAGCCCGTCGGAGCAATGCTTTTCGAGTTGGCGAGTGTCCACCCGTGATCCAGGCGCCGGTGAGCTTATCGTGCGGATATCGCTGTTTTGGCGGAGGTTGCCTGTTGTTTACGGCGTCTTGCCAGCCGGCTTGGTCACGGACGAGAACGGCACCAGCGACCAGCCCGTGCTCTCGGTGAATTCGCGGGCGGCGAAGCACCAGATGATTGCCTTCTTGCCCGCGAGATAGGCTGGGTC
>JBJXFS010000058.1:0-14680 GCA_046155625.1 Verrucomicrobiales bacterium
GGCTTGTCTGCGGGAAACGAGAAGTAGTCGAGGAGCCGCTCCTCCGTGACTTCCTTGAATGTGCCGGCGTTGACGTGGAAATCGACTGGTTTCCCGCCGCTCTGATAGCCGTAACCGGAAATGCGAATGTGATACTTTCCCCGGAAGTGTGTGAGCACGTTCCACATCGTGACGCGGATGTTCGCCGACTCCCAGACCGCGAAGATGGCCACGCCGTCATCCACATGTCGGTAAACGCTTCCGGTCTTCGCGACGGATCCCTCTTCTTTGAGATCGAATCGCTTGTTCAGCTGCCAAGGTTCCCCGCCGTTGGCGATGGCCGCATCAAGGACGCGGTCGGCGGCGGCCAGGTAGTTCCGCAACAGGAACGACGATGTGTGCAACGCCTCGGCGTTGTTGTCGAACCCGGTGGTGGAGGTGTCGGGCGGCAGCAGGTCGCTCAAATCTGCTTCCACAAGGAGCAGATCCCGCACGGTGTTCGTATACTCCGCCTGATTGAGCCGCCGGAGGACCACGCGTCCCTCGGTGGCCCGGTGTGCGATCTCTGCGTTCCGCGCCCGTCCACGGATCCACTCGACAGCAGCCGCAACCTTTTCTGCCGGCGGACGGGCTTCCTTCTTTGGCGGCATGTCGCCCGCTTCGATTTGTTCCATCACCGTCAGCCACTTCTCCCGGTTCTGCCGGTCGGCGAAATTGTCCGTCAGGCTTTCGATCCGGAAATCGCCCTTATGTTTGTCTCCTCCGTGGCACTTCTGACAGTGCGCCTCGAAAAATGGCTGCACCGGTCCCGCCGCCGCCCGTTTGTCATCCTGCGCCCCTGCATCCATTGCGCCGAATGCGAACCACGCGGTCAGCGCGCTGCTCGAACGGAGCAGTCGGGGACGTGGGCTTCCAAACATGATGGTACTGTAAGCGGCCGCAGGGGAAATCAATATTCCCGGGAACAATTCACCCGGCGCGCCGAGTTACTGAGAGTCATCCAGCACGAATCTGAAAACGACAGGCGACGATGAACTTTATTCTCAAGCTGAAGACGATGATCAGCAGGATGACAGGCCCCCTCCCCTCAACTGCCACAGGTTGTGCAAAACGAACGGATTGAAAATCGGATGGGGTGCGGGTGGGGACATTTTCTTCCGACGCTTCCACGCAGCACTCTTCTTCCTCCGTTTTCTTCGTTCTTTTCCGGCCATATTCCGGGGGCGGACTTTGTTCGTTGCGAGGGGGGGGCGGGGGCGGGGCTGGTGGAGTCACGCAAGGATCGGCTTCAGCACGATGGCCGCTTCGACGCCCGAGAGCCTCATGTCGAGCCCCTGGGTCCGATAGGTCAGGCGGTTGGGGCCGATGCCCAGGCAAGACTCGCACCTACCTGGGTTCAGGCCAGTTCAGGTGACGATGGAGGAAACGGAAAGTTCCTTCGCCGTTGATACAGTGTCCGCCGGAGAATACCTCCATCGCGACCCGATCTCCCAGCCCCAATTGATCGAACAGCCAACGGACCTTGGCGAATTCGCTGGCGACCTCCGAGTCGAGGGCTACCGCGTCGTGGTGGCCGCGTTCGACCATAAACGGACGGGGGACCATCAGGTAGGCCAGTTCGGCATGGCTGAAGGTGCTGCCCATGTTGAAATGGGGGAACTCCCACTGTCCGGTGAACATGTAGCCCATGTCCTCGGTGCCTGCGACCATGCGGGTCCATTGGTTGAAATTGGCGCAACAGATCGACAACGCGTAGCCCTCGACCGCCGGCGGCACAAACATGGCGGTGGTCCCGCGGCAGCAGCAGGAATCCCCAGGCGACGGACTCCGGGAAGACGTCAATGACCACCTCGTGCCCGACCCAATGGGGCGACTGATCGTAGGCCACGCGGGTTCTTGCCCGGGCGGGTTGCCGCGGCTCATCGAAAACGCCCACGATCTCGCGGCGGGACTGCTCCCGGAACCGCCGACTGCCCTCGATGAACGGGGAAATCGGCAGGGGGTCCACCCGGTGGGTGCGGGACAACCCGCCGGCTCTGGAACTCTTCATGCGATCGGGCATGAGTGTCCCCAGGAAGTGGTTGTCCCGTTCCAGTTCGGATTGCCGGACCCGCTGTTGGATCACGGCACCCAACCCATGGACCAACCGCCTCATCCTGTCCTGACCATCGAAGGATTTCCGGTGATGGGTCGGCGGTGCCGAGACTGCAACAGGGGCGACCACGGAGTGCCCGAGGGTGTGGGCAAGGGTGGAAAGGGAGTCGGCGAGCGGTATCGCCACCGTTCCCCCATCCGGGCCGGTCAGCAAAAGGCGCTTCTGGAAATCCTCCGGAATCAGACTTCCGATGCGTTCGAACTCAGCGCGCACGACCGATGCGTCCGGAGTCGAAACACCCCCCTTCTCGCCGCTCACCGCGGGAAAGGAAGCGTGCTCAACCAACACTGCGCGAGGGGCCACGAGCGAGACGAGTTCCGCGTCACCGAACTCCTTGAGCAGGCTCCAGACATTGCGATCAATCGGCTCGTTCCACAATCCCTGGCGGTCGGTGAAGTATCCGCTGACCAGGGTCGCGGAGATCCGTGGATCGCAGGCCGCTGCATACAGGGCGATGGCGCCGCCTTCACCGTATCCGGCCACGGCCACCGGGGAGTTGGTTCCGAACCGCTGGCCGATCCAGTCGACCGCGGCCAAAACCTCCTGCACCTCGTAGCCGATAGGATGGCGACCCATGTGGAAGGCCTGTCGCCAGATCCATTCTCGATGCGATTGATTCACGGTGGCGGGGACCGCGGGGTGCCGGGCGGCCAGTTCCGGGTTGCCCGCCCATCGACGACCGCGGTCCATCAGGGTCGGGATGAGGACCTGGAACCCTCCGGCGACCCAAGCCCGCACGGTCTTCGCACGCGGCGAGTCGGTGCCCAGACCGGCGCAGGATTCCGGCGTCTCGGCAGCGTCGGGCAGCAGGATGAGATGGCCCCGCAGAGGCTTATCGAGGGGTTCCAGCAGAAGACCCTCGGCCTGAAAACCAGGAAGGACCGTCCATCGAACCTGCCAGATGGATCCGCCGTCAAAGGACCCCGCCCGCGCCGGATTATCGTCGTTGCCGAATCGTTCCATCGCCACGGGATGCACCCGCGCATCCACCACCCCGAGGAGGGTGCGCAACCGGTTTCGCTGCGGCGCGACCGATGCCTCGTAGGCCTGCGGTGAGGAGGTATCCCGGTGCCACGACGCGGCCCGTTTTGCCGGCGCCTCTGCGATGAGGCGCTCGATGAAGCGGTGGGCTCCGTCCTGCATACCCAGAGACCAGTCAATGCCAGGAGGCAGGGGTGCGGTCTGGTCCAGTGATTGTGCGAGGAGCGGTGCGATTCCCAGCCAAGTCCCGAGGGTGGCCAAGCGGATGACGTGGAGGCGGGTGGTGATCTGGGACTCCCGGCGCGGGTTGGAGGCGGTCCTTGTGCGGAGAATGTTCATTTCAATTTGTCGTTGGTCGGGAGCTTCCGCGAAGGAATAGGAGCGGATCTCCAGGACGTTGCGCAGATAGACACTGCGGTTATTTCTAGCCGAGGATACCCGTCACCAGATCACCATGCACATCGGTGAGCCGGTAATCGCGGCCCTGAAACTTGTAGGTGAGTTTCCTGTGATCCATTCCCATGAGATGCAGAATGGTGGCATTGAGATCGTGGACGTGGACGGGGTCGGCGGTGATGTTGTAGCAGTAGTCATCGGTCGCGCGGTGAACGTGGCCGGCTTTCACTCCGGCGTCGGCCAGCATTTGGGTGAAGCACCGGGGATGGTGGTCGCGTCCCGCCTTGTCGCCGGGGTCCTGCGCATAGATGGTGCGGCCAAATTCCCCGCCCCAGACGACCAGGGTGTCGTCCAGCATTCCGCGCTGCTTGAGATCCTGGATGAGACCGGCGGTCGGTTGCTCGGTATCGCGGCACGCGACGGGAAGGTCCTCGGTGAGCTTGACGTGCTGGTCCCAGCCCATGTGGAAGAGTTGGATGAAACGCACATCGCGCTCCGCCATGCGCCGCGCGATGAGGCAGTTTCTGGCGTAGCTGCCCGGTTTGGTGACGTCGGGCCCGTAGAGCTTGAGCACGCGCGTGGCTTCGTCGTGTTCCTTTCGCGTCATTTGTGGATCAGCTCATCGAGGTTCAGAATCACGTTAGCCACCGTGGTGAGCGCCGCCAGTTCCACCTTGTCGGCACCCTCCGCCACCTTCGACTCCCCATGGTTGAGCAGTTCCTCCGCGCCCTTCGGATCCTCCCGATAACGCGCCAGCCTCCGCTCGAAGCCATCCACCAGCACCGCCAGTTCCTCCGGGGTGGCCGCCCGAGCGGTCGCAGAGCGAAATCCCCACGCGATGCGCTCATGCGCCGATCCGCCCTCCTGCATCATGCGCTCCGCGAACTTTTTCGCGGCCTCCACGTAGATCACTTCGCTCATCAGCGCGAGGGCCCGCAGAGGCGTGTTGGTCTGCGTTCGCTTGACCGTGCACATCTCGCGGCTGGGCATGTCGAAAATCAGCATGCTGGGCGTCGCCACCGTCTTGCGAATGCGCGAGTAGAGGCTGCGCCGATAGAGCTTCTCCCCGTGGTCCTGAACGGAAGTGCCGCGCTTGTCGACCTCTTCCCAAAGTCCCTTCGGCTGGTACACCCACCAGCAGGGACCGCCCAGCTTTTCCACGAAGAGGCCGGAAACGAAAAGGGCCTGGTCGCGCACCATCTCGGCCGCGAGGCGCCCGCGCGGCCCTCGGGTCAAGAGCCGGTTGTCCGGGTCCATGGTCAGGCGGCCCTCGTCCACCACCGGGCTCTGCCGGCAGGTCGCGCTCATCACCAGCTTCTTGAGCAAGCGTTTCATATCCCAGCCCGACTCCACAAAATCCACCGCCAGCCAATCCAGCAGTGCCGGTGCCGGGACTGCGATCAACGGAAGCGGAGGAAGGCCAGTCCGGCAAGACGCGGCCGCTGGTCACATAAAGATACCAGGATTCATAGATTGCCGCAGAGCCAACGCGGCTCGACAGTTACTATCTGCTTACCACGCCGGTTCAGATTCTCTGGTCCGGCACTTCGCCAGCCTCGAACAACCATTTCACCTCAATGCTGACAGAATCCGCTCTGCCTTGATGACAGGTATCTGATTTTTTCCGCGCAGGCGAAACGATCATCCCCATGTTCAGAATCTGCACGAATCTTCTCTCCCTTTCCCTGGCCTTCGCAGCGGTGACCACCGCCGCCGCGGCCGAGCCGGCTTCCCGCGAACTACCGCCAGCGGCCGACCGGCCGATCGATTTCGCCAATGACATTAAACCGATCCTGGAGCGGAGCTGCACCGAGTGTCATGCCAGCGGGAAGCGCAAAGGGGGCTTCAGCATGGACCACCTCCATTCCTTCCAGGCCGGCGGCGAGAGCGGTCCGGCGGTTGTCCTGGGCCAGAGCGCCGAAAGCCTCCTCATCAAGCTGGTGCTCAGCAGTGATCCTGATGAGCGAATGCCCTCCAAGGGTGACCCGCTGAGCCTCGACGAGATCGGCCTCCTGCGCGCTTGGATCGATCAGGGCCTGAAATGGGAAAAAGGATTCACCTTCACGAAGTTCCGCAATGTCCCGGTGGCCCCCCGCGAGGTCGCGCTTCCGGATGGGGCCGAGGCCAATCCCATTGATCGCCTGCTCGCCTCCGATTACGCAAAGAACAAGCTGGATCCAGCCGCGAAGGTCAGCGATGAGGGATTCGTCCGGCGGGTTTATCTCGACACCATCGGCCTGTTGCCGACGGCTGCCGAGCTTGAAGAATTCCGCTCCGACCAGAGTCCTGACAAGCACGGTCGGCTGGTGGCCGATCTGCTGGGCGACAACCAGAATTACGCCGAGCACTGGATCACATTCTGGAGCGACTGCCTGCGCAACAGCTTCGACCGCCAATACCACGGGGGCGGCGGGACGCAGATCACCAGCTGGTTGAAGGAGTCTTTGGCCGAGAACAAGCCCTACGACCAGTTCGTGCGGGAGCTCATCAACCCGGTCGAAGGCTCCGACGGTTTCATCAAGGGCGTGGCGTGGCGCGGCACCGTGAATGCCTCGCAGGTGGCCGAGATGCAGGCCGCACAAAATGTCGCCCAGGTGTTTCTCGGACTGAATATCAAATGCGCCTCCTGTCACGATTCGTTCATCAACGACTGGACGCTCAAGCAGGCCTACGAACTGGCATCGATCTTCGCCGAACAGCCGATGGACATTCATCGCTGCGACAAGCCGACCGGAGAGAAGGCCGCCCCGGCTTTCCTCTATCCAGATCTCGGGGCGGTCGATCCCGAGGCCCCGCGCCCCGAGCGGGTGAAACGCCTGGCGGAAATCATGACCTCCCCGCAGAACGGCCGCCTCGCCCGCACAACCGTGAACCGCCTGTGGGCCATCTTCTTCGGCCGCGGGCTGGTCGAGCCGGTCGATGAAATGGACAACCCGGCCTGGAATCAGGATCTTCTCGATTGGCTGGCGGTCGATTTCGCCAAAAATGGCTATAATTTGAAGCATACCATGACCCTCATGCTCACGTCGAAGGCGTATCAGCGGCCCGCTGTGGCGCTCGATTCCAAGGCCGAGACGTTCGCTTTCCAGGGGCCAGTCGTGCGCCGTATGTCCGCCGAACAGTTTATTGACGGCCTGGACCAGGTGATTTTCACCGCGGGTGACGGTGCCGCCAAGCAAGGGAATCGAGGGACAGGAGGCAAGCGAGCCGGACTCCGCAATATCGACCACCTTCTGCGCACCCTTGGCCGAACCGACCGCGACGTCGTGGTGACCCAGCGCGAATCCGTGGCCACCACCGCGCAGTTCATCGAATTGTCCAACGGCAAGGCGGTGGCTGACCTGATGGCGCGCGGCGGCAAAGCCTGGCTGGAGACCGGCAAAACTTCTCCGGAAATCGTCAACGCCCTGTTCGCCAGCGCGCTGGGCCGGTTGCCATCTGAGAACGAAAAAAAATCCGCAGGAGAGATTGTCGGCAGTTCACCCACCTCAGAAGGCATCGAAGACCTCTTGTGGATGCTGGCCCTGCATCCCGAGTTTCAACTGATCCACTAACCATTTACGAACCAGCCCGTGAAAACCTCACTCGACCGCCGCGACTTCCTCAAATCCGCCTCGGCCGCCACCCTTGGGGCGCTGGCCGCCGGCTCTCCCACCACCACCGCCGCCGCAGCGGCGAAATTGGGTTCCCTCAAATCCACCGCCGACACCGTGATCGTGCTTTGGCTCGCCGGCGGCGTGGCCAGCACCGACACCTTCGATCCGAAACGGTATACGCCGTATGAGAAGGGGCTCGATCCGAACAGGGTCCTCTCCACCTTCCCGGCCATCAACACCGCCGTCGATGGTCTCAAGTTCACCGAGGGCCTTGAGAAGATCGGGGCCGTGATGAACCGCGGCACCCTCATCAAGACCTACCGCGCCGCGGACCTCGGGTTCATTCTTCACAGCCGTCACCAGTTCCACTGGCACACCGCCTACGAACCGCCGCAGACCGTGGCCGCGCCGCACATCGGTTCGTGGATCGCCCGCACCCTCGGGCCGCTCAATCCGGACCTGCCCTCCTTCATCGACATCGGACAGACCTTCGACGAAGGCGAAAAAGAGGCCCTGCAGGCCTTTCACACCTCGGGATTTCTCGGCAGCGAGTTCGCCCCGTTCTTCCTCGTCGAACCGGACCAGGCGGTCCAGGCGGTCAGGCCGCCCGCAGGCATGACCGATTCGCGCTTCGCCAACCGCTACCAGCAGTACAAAAAGCTGCTCGCCGACAGCCCGATCCTGCAGCACGGCTCGGAATACCAGCGCGAGTCGCTCCTGAGGTCGGTGGACAGCGCCCACCGTCTCCTCTCCAGCCCCAGGGCGCGCCAGGCCTTCGATCTGAGCCTGGAGCCGAAAGAAAACTACGACATCTACAAGACCGGTGGGCGCTTCGGCCTCGGCTGCCTCCTGGCGCGGCGTCTCACCGAGGCCGGCGCGCGCTTCATCGAGGTCACCCACGGCTACTACCCGTTCAAGTTCTGGGACACCCATGACAACGGGCACTCCCGTATGAAGGAACTCAAAGCCATGATCGACGCGCCCATCGCCCAGCTGGTGCTCGACCTCGAGGCCCGCCAGCTGCTCGACCGCACCCTCATCGTGGTCGCCAGCGAGTTCAGCCGTGACATGATGACCGAGGGCAAGCCAGAGAAGAAGGTTCAGGATCAGGTGCAGGTTCCGAACCGGATCGAGGGACCCGAGCACTACGGAATGCACCGCCATTTCACCGGTGCCGGCAGCGTCCTGCTCTTCGGCGGCGGCGTGAAAAAGGGATACGTCCACGGCGTCACCGCCGACGAACGCCCTTGCACCACCGTGAAAGATCCCGTCACCACCGAGCAGCTCCACGCCTCCATCTACCGCGCCCTCGGCATCCCGCACGACCACCACTACAACGTCGAACAGCGCCCCTTCTACGTCACGCCCGACGGAAAGTCGCAACCAGTGACGGAACTCTTCGGCTAAACGCACCCAAGCGATATCATCGACTTCGACACATCAATCCTCCAGCCGCTCGCGGACATTCACGCTGAACCCATACACCATTCAAACCATGCGCATTCTTCTCATCCTCCTCATCACCGCCTGCGGCCTCCTCGCACAGGAGGCCAAGCTCCCGGTCCTCATCATTGACGGCCAAAACAATCACGACTGGCGCAGCACCACTCCGGTGCTCAAGGACGCGCTGGAGAAATGCGGGCGCTTCACCGTCGAAATCAGCACCGCGCCCTCCGACAAAGGCACACCGGAGGAATGGGCGAAATGGCGGCCCGATTTCTCGAAATTCAAAGCCGTAGTGAGCAACTACAACGGCCAAATGTGGCCCCTGCAGGTAAAGATCGCGTTCGACGATTACGTGAAGGGTGGCGGTGGCTTCGTCTGCATCCACGCGGCCAACAATTCCTTTGGCGACTGGCCGCAGTACAATCAAATGATCGGCCTCGGCGGCTGGGGCGGGCGCAATGAACAGCACGGCCCCTACGTCTATGTAAAGGATGAAGCCCTTGTGCGCGACACCACGCCCGGCCCCGGCGGAAACCATGGTGCGCAGTTTGAATTTAATGTGGACCTGCGCCCCGAAGGCAAGCAGCATCCCATCACCAAAGGCCTGCCCGATTCATGGAAGCACGCCAAGGATGAACTCTACGACAAGCTGCGCGGCCCGGCGGAAAACATGACCGTGCTCGCCACCGCCACCAGTCAGGTCACGAATCGCCCGGAGCCGATGATCATGGTGATCGACTACGGCAAGGGCCGCGTGTTTCACACCCCCATGGGCCACGCCGATTACTCGATGAAATGCGCCGGCTTCTACACGGTGGTCCAGCGCGGCACCGAATGGGCCGCCACCGGCAAAGTCACCATCCCGGTGCCGGCGGAGTTTCCGGCCAGGGACGCCGCGCTCCCGGTGCCGTGAAAAGGGCCGCTGTGTTGTCCGGGGCGGATCCCATTGCCGCGGGGAGCGGAGCCCTCAACGAGGCAGGGCTTATGCATGAGAAAAGCCGAGGCATTGTGCGAGGAATCCCCATGTTCAGCCTCAAAAACCCTTCAGCCTAAAAAGGGACATTACAACCACGAAAATCACTAAACACACTAAACATCACTGAGTTATAACAAGCGACCTTGTCATCCGTCAGGTGGACGGCAATTGTTGGCCAACGCCTTGGTTTTTCGTGTGTTTCGTGTTTTTCGTGGTTCCCATCCCGGTCCTTAGGTTCAGTATCGGGCTCAAGCGATGATGACATGACTCATGAAACCCAACCGAATTCTGCACCTCACCGCCCTCTCTCTCGCCGCCGCCGGCACCCTGCTCGCTGAGAAAAATGAAGGCTGGAATCCCGACACGACTTTTCCCACGCTGACACCAGCGGAGCAGATCAAGACGATGGATATCCCGAAGGGCTACCATCTGGAGTGCATCGCGAGCGAGCCGATGGTCGAGGAGCCGGCGAGTTTTGCCTACGATGGCAACGGGGCGATGTATGTCTGCGAGTGGCGCACTTACATGCAGGACGAGCACGCCACGAAGCAGCTCGATCCCGTGAGCCGCGTGGTGAAGCTCGTGGACACGGACGGCGACGGAATCATGGACAAACGCACGGTGTTTATCGACAACGTCATCCTTCCCCGCACGGTGCTCCCGATGCACGACCGGCTGCTGGTGAATTTCACGCAGTCGAATTCGGTGTATGCCTATTTCGATGACAACAACGACGGGGTCGCCGACCGCCACGAGGTGGTCTTCGAGGGTGGGGGGAACGGAGGGAACATCGAGCATCAGAATTCCGGGATGCTGTGGAATCTCGACAACACGATTTGCACGAACGACTTTCGTTTTCGCTACGCCGCCGACGGCAAGCTGATGCCGGGCAAGCACCACGTCGCACGCATCAGCCAGTGGGGGCTTGCGCGGGATGACGATGGGCGGCTCTTTTGCTCATGGGCGGGCGGGGCGAATCCCGCGCACTCGTTCCAGCTTCCCGCCGGGTATCCCATCCTCAAAGTTGAAGAGCATGCGCCGGGCTACCGCGTGCCGTATGCCTCGTGCCCAGTGTGGGACGAGTCCTCGGGCGGCTACCACTTTGAAGAACAGCTCATCCTCAAGGATCTGTCGGCCTGCTGCGGCCAGACGGTGCTGCGCAGCCATTTGATGCCGGAATATTACGGCCGCGTGGTGACGTGCGAGCCGGTGGGTCGCTTTCTGCGCATGAGCACGATCGAGTGGAATGACGGCCTCGGCGTGGCGCACAATTCGTTTCCCAATAGCGAATTCATCCGCAGCACCCACGCTTATTTCCGGCCCGTGTGGAGCGAAACCGCGCCCGACGGCACGCTCGTTTTTTCCGATTTGTACCGCGGCATCATCCAGGAAAAGAACTGGTTCCCGACCGAGGGTGACAACCATGCCTGGGTCGCCCGCTATCACCGCGTGAAGAAGTGGGGGATGATTCAGGTCGTGCGCCACGGCCGCATCTTTCGCCTCGTGCCCGAGGGCAAGAAGCCCAGCCCTCAGCCGCGCATGCTGGATGAAACGCCCGTGCAACTCGTGGCCCATCTCGCTCATCCCAACGGCTGGTGGCGCGACACCGCTCAGATGCTGATCGTCTCGCGTGCCGATAAATCGGCGGTGCCCGCGCTGACGGAGATGGCCACCAGCCACGCCGACGCCAACGCGCGCATCCATGCGCTCTGGACGCTGCAGGGGCTCGGCGCATTGCCGAAGGAGACCATCCTCGCCGCCTGCAAACACGCCCACCCGCGGGTCCGCCGCGCCGCGGTGCAGCTCGCCGAGCCGCTGCTCGTCAACAAGGACGCGGACGCCGCCGCGGCGCTCACCGCGCTCGTCGCCGACTCGGATGCCCATGTGCGCACGCAATTGGTCCTCGCAAACCACGCCGCCGGGCTGAGCCTGCCGGAGGCGCTCGCCGCGAGCCCCAGTCCGATCATTCCCGCGTTGCTGGAGATAGAGAAATTGAGGGCCACGGCCGCCCTCGGCGAGTCCGCCTCTAAGGGCAAACAAATCTACGAAACCCTCTGCACCTCCTGCCACGGTCCCGACGGCGAGGGCGTGAAGCTGGGCGACAAATGGCTCGCCCCGGCATTTTCGAAGTCACATTGGTTCAAGAACGACGGCAAAGTGAGCGTCCTCGCTCGCATCGTCCTCCAGGGTCAGACCGGACCCATCGACGGTGTGACCTACGGCGAAGGTCTGATGGTCCCGCTGGAAGGCACCTACAACGACGAACAAATCGCCGATGTCCTCAATTTCATCGGAGAACGCTGGCACAAGTGGGGCAAGCCCGCCGCCGCCGCCGACATCGCCGCAGTGCGCAAAGCCACCGCCGACCGCAAGACACCGTGGACGCACGAGGAGCTGCTCGAGTTTTCGAAAAAGTAAGCAGGCTGGCGAACGACTCAGCGATGACGACTGCGCTCCGCCCTCCTATCCGCCTCCACTCCGCAATGGATGGCGGTCGATTTTTTCCACTCCACACTCAACCATAATCCCACGAACCCGAGAATGATCCGCACCTTACACCCCATCGTCCTCGCCCTGCTGGCCTGCGCCAACGCACTCGTCTCCAGCGCCGCCGACGAACCCGGCTTCACAACCCTCTTCAACGGCAAGGACCTCACCGGCTGGGATGGGCGTCCCGGCTTCTGGTCCGTAAAGGACGGCCACATCCGTGGCGAGACCACGGACTCGAACCCCGCGCCGGGAAACACCTTCCTCATCTGGCGCGATGGCACGTTGAAGAACTTCGAATTGAAGCTGCGCTACCGCATCCTCACGGGCAACAACTCCGGCGTGCAGTACCGCAGCCGCGAGACGGGCCAGTGGGTGGTGGCCGGCTATCAGGCAGAGGTCGAAAACAATCTGGGCAAGACCGGCTTCCTCTACCACGAAGCCGGTCGCGGCTGGCTCACGGATGTGGGTGACTTCATGGAAATCGCCCCTGACGGGAAACTCGACGTCGTCGGCGTCGTGGCGAATCCAAAGGCGATCCATGCCGCGCCCTACCACACCGACAATGAGTGGAACGAATATCACTTCATCTGCCGCGGCAATCACGTCGTGCATCACCTGAACGGCTTTCAGACGGTCGAGCTGATCGACCATCACGTGGACAAAGCCGATGCGAAATCCACGCAGCAGCGCTGCATGGAAGGAGTGCTCGCGCTGCAACTCCACGGCGGCGGGCCGATGATCGTGGACTACAAAGACATTCGCTTGAAGGTCCTCGCGGAGAATTTTGGCGAAGCGCGGCGGCTCTTCAATAGCGTGGACCTGACCGGCTGGAAAGACTCCCATAGAAAGTGGTCGGTCGCGTCGCTGCCCGAGGGCACGAACTCACCGCGCCAGACGAAGCCTTCCGGCCCGCTGAAGGTGCTGAAGTGTGCGGGCGGTGGCGCGTCCCCCCTGGCATTGACCACGCCGACGACGGGCAGTTACGTGCTGCGCTTCCAGCGCCGCGCCGCTGGCGACCAAAAGACGGGCGGAGACACGGTGATCAAGCCGGTGCTGGGCTGGCAGACTTGGGAGGTGGAGGTGGATGACGGCAAGGTGGCGGCCCTGCGGGTCAACGGCGCGGCCACCGAAGCCAACTTGCCCATCGTCGGCGGCGGCCCCGCGCTGCCCTCCGATGCCGCCGCCGAATACCGCAACGTCGTCCTCATCCCCATCAATGCTTCCCGCTAGCCCGGCTCCCGCAGTTCCCGCAACGCGGGTGGCGGTTTTGACTTCGATCGTGCTGTGCGGCCTGTTCCGGTCGGCCAATGCCGCCGCGGCGGAGGCAAAGCCTAATCAGACACCCGCCGCGCAGACACCCGCCGGACTCTCGCTGGCCAGTGTTTTCAGCGACCATATGGTGCTCCAGCGGCAGATAAAAGTTCCCGTCTGGGGCCAGGCCCGGCCGGACGAAATGGTCACCGTCACTTTCAACGGGCAATCCAAGTCGGCCGTCACCGGCCAGGACGGCCGATGGATGGTGAAACTCGACGAGCTTGAGGCCGAAAGGAAACCGGCCGAACTGGCCGTCAGCGACTCGATGACGACCATCAAGTTCACCGATGTTCTGGTGGGCGAAGTGTGGCTCGCCTCCGGCCAGTCGAACATGGAGAAGCCACTCGGCCCGGGTCGCCATCAGGTGCCATGTCTTGATTGGCAGGAGGAAGTGGCAGCAGCGGATTATCCACAGATCCGCCTGCTGGATATCCCGGTCGCGCAGGCGGCAGAGCCGGCATCGTCCGCCAACGGCCAGTGGGCGACCTGTTCACCGGAGAGCATCGTCCTGACGCCGAGCCGCGGCGTGGGTTTCTCGGCCTGCGCCTACTTCTTCGGCCGCAAACTGCACATAGAGCTCAACATCCCCATCGGACTGATCTCTGCCACCCGTGGTGGAACCGCCTGCGAGTCCTGGACGCCCGGCCCCAGTGGAGACTTGTACAATGGCATGATCGCACCGCTCACGCCGCTGGCCATGCGCGGCGCCATCTGGTATCAGGGCGAATCCAATGTGGGGGCCGGCCTGAGCTACGCCGACAAGATGAAGGCTCTGATCGAGGGCTGGCGGCGGGCCTGGGGCTATGATTTTTCGTTTTATTTTGTTCAGATCGCGCCCTTCGGCGGATACAGTCCCAACTCCCTTCCGCCGATCTGGGAAGCCCAGGTCTCCAATCTCAAGATTCCCCGGACTGGCATGGCGGTAACAACTGATCTGGTCAACGCCATTAGCGACATTCATCCGGTCAACAAGGTGGACATAGGACACCGCCTGGCCCTCTGGGCACTGGCCAAGGATTATAAGAGGGAGCTGGTTTTCTCCGGACCGCTCTACAAGTCGATAAAAGTCGAGGGCCGCAAGATCCGGCTGTCCTTCGCCCACGTCGGGGGCGGTCTCAAGACGCGCGACGGCAAGCCGCTGACCGAGTTCGAGGTCGCTGACGGGGACGGCAAGTTCGTCCCGGCCGAGGCCAGCCTTGAAGGCGACACGGTCGTGGTCCAGGCCAGGGAAGTTGCTGCGCCCGTGCAGGCCCGTTTGGGCTGGCACAACGAGGCGAACCCGAATCTGGTCAACAATGAGGGCCTGCCAGCCTCACCCTTCCATACCAGCGGTTGGCAGGGCCTCGG
>JBJXFS010000060.1:0-3402 GCA_046155625.1 Verrucomicrobiales bacterium
CTCATTCTTCCCGTCCTCCTATTCCCCCTCCTGCCCTTGAAAATTGGCGGGGCACCGGGATGATGGCGGCGCGATCCCCCAACCATGTCTGACTCCTCCACGCTCACGATCAGTCTGATTTCCCACACGAACGTGGGGAAGACGACCCTGGCGCGCACATTGCTGCGCCGGGATGTCGGGGAAGCTTCGGACCGCCCGCACGTAACCGACCTGAGCGAGGCACACGTCATGGTGGCGACCCAGGGGCGCCGTTTGTTGTTGTGGGACACGCCTGGGTTTGGCGACACGGCTCGATTGATCCGCCGGCTCCGGCAAAGTGAACAGCCCATCCGGTGGGTACTCACTCAGCTTTGGGACCGTTACGTGAACCGCCCGCTGTGGTGCAGCCAGCAGGCGGTCAAGAACGTCCGGGAGGAAGCCGACATCGTGCTGTATTTGGTGGATGCCTCGCAACGACCCGAGGACATGCCCTATGTGGACATGGAAATGGAAATCCTGTCGTGGATGGGCAAACCGGTGATCCTGCTGCTGAACCAAACGGGGGCACCCCGAGCGCCCGAGGAGGAGGCGGCGGAAGAAAGACGCTGGATCGAGCAGATGAAAAACTTTCCCATTGTCAAGCAAGCACTGAACTTGGACGCCTTTGCGCGGTGCTGGGTTCAGGAAGGCGAACTGCTCGAGACACTGGCCCCCGCCGCCCCGCTGGATAAGAAAGAGACGTTCCGCCTATTGCGCACCGCGTGGCGCGAGAAGAACCTCGACGTGCACCGCGAAGCCGTCGGCGTCATGGCGCGCGCCCTGACCGGATCGCTCCTCGATGTGGTCAAAGTGAGCAATGAATCGCTGCTCCAAAAAATCGGATTCAAGCGCGGTGAAATCAACTCGGAGATGAGCGAGGCGCGCCGCCAACTGTCCGAACGCCTGGCCTCGCGCACGCTCGAAATCACCGATGAATTGATCAAACTGTTCGGACTCGAAGGCCATTCCTCAAAACCTCTCGGCCAAAACGCCCGCGATTTGCTCGGCGACGTCAAGAATGTCAACGAATCCCTCTGGACGGCGATCGGCGGGCTGGCGACCGGGCTGACCAGCGGCGTGATAGTGGACATTCTGTCGCATGGAACCACAGTCTTTGCCGGCACGGTGCTGGGTGCCATCAGCGGAGGCGTGGGGGGGTACATGCTGGCGCGCACGTTCAACCTGGTGCGCGGCAAGGCGGGCAACGAGGTGCGCTGGAGCTTCGCTCACTATACCGAGCAAGTGCAGATCGTGCTCCTGTGTTACCTGGCCGTGTCGCACTTTGGGCGTGGTCGCGGCGAATGGGAGGACGGCGAACACCCGGCGCACTGGCGTGAAGTTGTCCAAGACGCCGTGGCCATGGAAAAAGATCGGCTGGATCAACTCTGGAAAGAGGCGGGCGATCCCAAGAGCGGCCGCACCCCGGATCAGGTCGAGGAAGACATGCGGGCCGTGCTCACGGCCGCGTGCGCCAAATGCCTGCGCGACCTGTACCCGCACGTCGAAGTCTTCGCCTGAGCCACGGCGGATGCGCATTGCCAGGCCGGGCGCGGCGTCATGCAACATCAGGCCATGACCACTCGCTGTCCCGCCATCGGATCGCTCCATCGGCCTTTCGCCTCTCTGCTCTTCACTCTGCCCGACGGCGACGGCTCCCGCGAAGACTTCGCAACTGGGCGAACGCGGGATTTGTCCTGCGTCGTTAAGGATGTCGTACAGCCCGGTAGTAGCGTTCCGGACTCGATGTGGGTGAGGAGACCAGCGTGAGCGAGGCACCGAGCGCGGTCACCGGAAGGCCGTCGTTTTTCCATGTCGGATCGCTGAGGGCCGCTTTGGTCTGTAATTGATACTGGAAGCCTGGAATTGTCGACAGGCTGATGGCGACCGTCCCATCGGCCCACGCCACCGCGGTCGCGGCGGGCGGCGGACTGACTGGCGCATTGACGAGGCCGGGTGTGGCGGACTCCAGGAAATCGATCCCCGATCCCCCGTCCGGAACGCGGCCAGAGCTCACGTTGGCGACCTGAGGCCCAAAGCTGACCTGATCGATGACCGTGCCATCCGGGGCGGCGAGCGTGAGTGTCTCTCCTTCGGCCGACAGACTGAAGGGCAGATGAAGCGAATCGGGTGGCGCGTTTTGGGCAGTCTCCTCGTCGCACCAGGCGACCAACCTCGCCCCCGGCGCGAGCACGCAACCTCCAGGAAGGACGTATTCCGTCGGCGTCGGCGAGAGGTCGCGCAGCCGCCAACCCGTCAGCGAAACCAGGTCTGCGGTGGGATTATAGAGTTCGAGCCAGTCGTCACTGCGACCATCCGCCGGGTCGTTGACCACGCCGGCGTTGGAAGCCATCCATTCGTTGAGGCGGAGCGGCGGCCAGGCGCTGGTGCCTGTGAACGTCACGCGCACCGTAGCTGACCCGACCTCGACCCCGTTGTAGTCAACAGCCCGCACCGCATAGGAATGTGTGCCGGGCAAGGGAACCAGTGAGATGCGCCATTGCAGCACCGAGCTCCAGGTCACGGGCAAGGCGACGCCGTTCACGGTGAGGGTTTTCACCTGAACTGGCGCCGTGCCGGTCAGTGTGACCGCCGGTGCTTCGACCGTGACCTGCGCCGGACTGGTCAGCGCGAAAACGCCCTGCACCGAGTTGAGTTGGCTTTGCAGATACGTCCGTCGCTGGTCGATCCATTGAGGGATGCTCAAGCCGTAGGCGCCACTCGCCACAAAAGGAGACGTCAGGTTGACGCCGTTGGGAGCAAAGGTGGCGAACTTTTTTTGAAGCAACGGCGTCACCGCGGCCCCGCTGAAAAACGTGGCCAATGCCTCGTGTACCGTGCGCCAGTAAATCCGCCGGAACGCCGGAAACGCCTGAAGCGCGTCCACGCGAGTATCGACCGTCGCGGGAAACAAGGTGGCATCTACTGGGTCGTTGAACACACCCAGACCGACATCCATGTCCCAGGAAAATTGGATCCAGCGGCCCGCCGGAGGTTTGTAAAGATACGTGTTCTTGTGATTCGGATTGCCAAATCCATCCCAGTACGAACACAGGTCGTGAAAGGCAAATGTGCGCATCCAGTTCTCCACATCGACGACCGACTCGACCGCCGCCCGGTAGGTCGTCGGCGTGGCAGCCACGGCGTCGATGAGTTTAAACAAGTCGGAAAAGTCATTCGAGCTGCGGGAGGCGCGCGGCCGCCAATTCCACCGGTAGCGGGCGAGCTTCGGCTGGCCGCCGCTGAGGAAATGGCGCAGCACGTTGTCCACCGGGGCGCTGGTGGAATTCGCGTTGTCCGTTCCCTCGTTCCAATTGTTGGACTTGTGGAGCGGTCCGTCCGCGTCCTCGGGAAAGTACTGGTCGATGAGTGTCTGGTCCGGCTGCT
>JBJXFS010000063.1:0-20981 GCA_046155625.1 Verrucomicrobiales bacterium
GATCTTCATCGGCGTGGACGCGTGGATGGGCATCACGTTGGAGCCATTGACGGCGGAAGAGTTTGTCGCGCCGCCGTGATCGGCACTCTTTGCGGACGGGCGCGCGTGCGGTGCGGACGTTGCAAGCCGGCATGGGTTTTCCTTTCGATGACTGGCGGCCGACGACACCGGAATTTCGGGTTGCCAGACACCTTCCCACCCCCTCCCCACATGACCCGACCACCCGATCCCAACGCCGGCCCCCGAAAGCAAATTCCTATCAGACGGGCACCACCATGAGACGCCGCGGGGAGGATGAAAGTTCCCAGAGTTCGAGATCCGCGCTGGCATTCGCCAGGTCGCGGTCGCGTTTGGCCGCGAGGAATCGTCCATCCGGACTCCAGTCGATGACGTAGCACTGAAGGTCCACACTGGCGGGCAGACTGGCGAGCCGCTCGAGAGTTTTCATCGAGTGAACCTCCACCGGGCCATTTCCCCGGCACACGGCGATACGCTCGAAGGTGCGATCCGGCTCCGTTGCCGTGCACTCAGCGCCAAGGGGCAGAATGGGCTCCGGGCGCAGGTCGGGCAGGGAAAGCGCCGTGAGGGCCTCGCGGCGCAGCTCCACCGAGTTGGAGATGGCGGTGGCACGGCGGATGGCCTCGAGGGCCTTGACTCGCTGACCGCATTCACCGCCGCGCACCGTGGCGCGAGCCTGCTCGATCAGCGCCGTGTAGAGCTGTCGACGGCTTTCATGCGCCGCTGTTTCGGCGCGTTCGCGCAGCGAGCGCTCGTGCGCCGCCCGCGCTTCAGCGTCGCGCCGACGCGCCTGTTGCAGCCACAGAACGCCGGCCACCAGCGCCAGCGCGATCAAAGTGAACGCGCCGATGTGCCGGGCGCGTTTGAGGCGGCGCTCGATTCCATAAGCCCGGCGCACCGAGCGCCCTGCGAGAATCAGGTTCAGATCGCCCGCCACTTCCGCGGCATTCGTGTAGCGAGCGGCAAGGTCGGGCACGCACAACCGGGCTAGCACCTCATTGAACTCGAGAAACTCCTCGCGGTCCGGCCAACCATCGAGATCGGACGGGAGTTCTGGAAAATCACACCGGTCTTTTCCGGTGGCGGCTTCGTACAGCAGCCGGCCGAGCGCGAACAAATCAGCCTGCACCGTGCCCGGACCCTCGGGCGGAATGAATCCTTCAGTACCGACAAAAGAACGCGCTTCGCCGGGGCTGGTCACGAGCCCCAGATCAGCCAGTTTCGGCCGCCCCCCCACGAAGATCACGTTCTACGGCTTGACGTCGCGATGCACCAGGCCATGCCGGTGAATGTGCCCCAGTGCGCCCGCCAGTTCGACCCCGAGCCCCACCGCATCCGCGACGGGCAGCCCGCTGCGCGATTTGAGGTCTGAACGCAGTGTCCGGGCCACATAAGTATCCGGGAAGGTGTCGGGCGAGGCGGCCGGGATTCCTGAGCGGTTCGACGAGCATTCGGGCGCCCCATTTTCAGGACGCGGCATCGGGTCCGCCAGTTCCATCACGTAGTAGAACGCTCCCGCCCCATCATCACGCCCCACATGCAGCACCTGGACGAGGCTGGCATGAGAGCGCGAGATCGGCTCGAACTGGACGACGCCATGGAATTCGCGCTCGAACGGTCGGTCGCTGGTGAAGCGGTCGCGTGACACAGCCTTGACCGCACGCCACTGCCCGGTCACCGCCCTTGCCAGCCAGACTTCGCCGTAGCTTCCCTCACCGATGCGGCGGATCAGCTCGTGGTCTGCGACGCGGGGCGGCGGGTGCAGCGTCGTCGCTCCGGGAAGCGTCCGGGTGGAACCGAGTTCGCGGGCGATCCGGTGGGCGATGGACTCGGAATCCATGGGTCAGGGGCGTTGGCCGTTCCGTTGTCCGCTGGCGGGGCGGCCTTCAAGCCGCTGGTCATTGATGGTCCGAGCGGCATTTTTCACCGCCTTCGAAACTCGGTGCCGCACCAGATACACCTGCGCGATGTTCATGTTGAGAGTCGCCGCCACCTTGGGAGCGGGCCAGCCTTGGCGCACGCAATAATCGAACACCTGAAAGTGCTTGGGATTCACCTTCTCGCGGACGCACGAAACCGCCGCCTCCAGCACCGACTGTTCCCACTCCTGATCCCAGGCCGATCCCAGTTCCCCGGCGTCGTCGATGACCGCCGCCATGGCCCCGTCGTCCTCCACTGCAGGATCGAAAACTAGCTCCGCTTTCAGCAGCTGGCGGTACATCTTGCGCAGATGATCCGCCACCCGCCGCTTGACGATGAGAAACAGCCAGCTCTTGAACGTGCCCTTCGCCCGGTCGTAGTGAAATCCCGGCATCTTGCGCGCCACCGCCACCACCGTCTCCTGCACCACATCCTGAGGATGACTGGCCCGGCGGCGGCAGAGGCCGCTGGCGCCGGGTCAGGTCTGTCCCGGCTTGAACTCATAGAGTCAGGCCCCGCCCCCGGCCCAGGCTCCGACCGGTTGGCCAGCACCGCCTCAATGGCCCACGCGGGGTCGACGCGCCAATTCACCTGTCCCATTTTGGCGCATCTCTGCCGCGGCCGCGGCGTGTATTACCACCGAGACCTCAGCCGGAATCGGGCCGCTGAACCACCGGACGCTCGGCGCGCCTCTTAAAACTGGTCTCGCAGGTATTTAATCAGGTCGGTCGAGGTGACCATGCCGACCAGTTTCTGCCCGGAAACGACGGGCAAGGAGTGAAAATCGCCGCGGGCGAGTATCTCGGCCGCATCGCGCACTTTGCCGGTTTCAGGAAGAGTGATCGGGTCGCGGACCATGACCTGATCCAGCGTGAGAGTGTGATCCAAGGTAGCATCGACCGCCCGCTCGTCAGTCTGGAAGGCGTCGCCAAAACTGAGGCGCAAAATGTCAGACCAGGAAATCAATCCAATCAAATCCTGACCTTTCACCACCGGAACATGGTGAATCCCAGTCTCTTGCATCAGCTTCCGAACCTTCGAAAGCGGCTCCCCCTGGTGCACGCTCGCCGGATTGGTGCTCATGATGTGAGTAATCGATTCATTCTGTTTCATAGAACCTATCTATCCCCCCTCCCAGCCCCACCGCTCCGCATTTTTTCTCGATTCCTAGGCGTGCCCCAGCGCCAACCCCATTGGCTAAAAAGGACGATGGAACCACGAATTGTACGAATGGACACGAATGATCAGGTAGTTATGAAAAACCATCCCCTCACCCCCAGGCCGGAGGACATTCATGGAGCCACTCCTTGGCTATTCGTGATATTCGATTAATTATTGTTTATAATATTATTTCTTATTTGTATAGAAGGAAGAAAATGCCTATAGTCGATAGGTTTGGTCGACTTTGTTCGCCAAGCCGCGGCGCACTAAATTACCTGTCCCATTATCGCAGGAGAAAACCCCACAAAACTGATCGGATTTGTCGACTTTCCTGGCCAGTCGTGTGGGCGCCCTAGCGCACTAAATTACCTGTCCCATTATCGCAGGAGAAAACCCCCAAAAGCTGATCGGATTTGTCGACTTTCCTGGCTAGTCGTGTGGGGGCCCTAGGGCGTCAGGCGGACGTGGAGGCGGAGGAATCGGTGAAGACCGGTAGAGACGGGAAGAGGGTTGGTGATGGTGATTCGGGTGAGGCCATCGGGTCCTGGGGTGAGGGAGATCGAGTCGGGGGAAAGGGGGACGACGTTGGCGTCGGTCCAGGATGTATTGGTGGGCGATTTGGTGGCGAGGGTGGTCCAGGCGCTCAAGGAGGTGGCTGATTGGATGGAGTAGGTGACGCCTGGGCACCCGTGCCCTCCGGGGAGGTCAGTGGTCGGCAAGTCAACGGTGAAGGTGGGACGGCCGGCGGGGTTGAGGGCGAGGACTGGGAGACGGTTGGGGCCGTCGGGTGGGGCGGGCGAATGCGGATGGGAATTCAGGGCGAACTCCAGGGCATTGGCGAGGGAATCGGAGTCGCTGTCGAGGGCCAGGTCATCGGAGGTCAGCCGATGCGCGGTGAGCCAGGCGGCCAAGCCAGTGGGGTGAGGGTCGGGGCCTGGGATCCAGCCGGCTGGGGAGCCGTGGAGTTGAGTGGAGGCGGTCCAACTGCTGCGATTGCCGTAGTCGGCGATGGGAGTACTGGTGCTGACGAGCTGCAGGCTGTAGCCGGAGCCGTTGGTGTTGTGCCAGTGGGCTTCGAACTCGAACCAGAGTACGTTGGCGTCCCAGGGTGACGGAAGCCTCAAAGCCAGCTGTTCGCCGCTATTGTCGAGGGCTCCCGAGTAGACGCCGGCGACGCGTGGCACCGTACCGTAGCGGTTGCGGAAGGCAGCCAAGTCGCGGACGAGGACGATCTCTGCGCCGGGGGCGAGCACAAATCCAGCGGGGAATACAAAGTTGATGCCGTTGTAGAATTCGCTGTCCCCGAGGTCAAGGGCGGCCGGGCCGACATTGACCAGCTCGATGAATTCGAACGAATTGCCGCCGGCCGGATTGTACATGATTTCCGTGATGCGGAGCGAGTTGAGGACAGCGAGGGCATTGGCGTAGCCCGGGTGGTCGGTGCCATTGGCGGCGCCGGCGGTACCCAGTGCGAACGAGGCGATGCCACCGAGTCCGCCGCCAGAGACCCGCCCTTGGCTGATGTCTTCGACCTGGGGCAAGAGGCGGACGTTGTCCAGTTCGGTCCCGTCCGTCGCGAAGAGGAGCAGTTCTTCGGTCAGGCTGTCGATGCGGAAGGCGGTGTGGTTGGGTCCCGCCGCGGCATCGCCATCGGCGATCAGTTTCACATAACCCTGGCCGCCGATGAAGCTGAGCGGAGGAAAAGGCGTCGGTTGGCCGAAGCGGGTGTCGGTGAGCGCCAGGCCGGCCAAGCTGGCGGGGAATGGAGCGAGATTCGCCAGTTCGACCCAATCGTCGCGGTATCGGATGGCACCGGCGGCGAGCCATTCGTTGACGACGATTTGCGAGGAGTCACTGAGCCGGGCGGGCGTGTTGATGGCCTGGCTCATGGATTCCTCGCTCAGGGTCCACTGGCCAGCCGAGGTGCGCGACAGCGAATATCCCGCCGGCAGCGGGCCGAAGACGACAGAATCCTGAAGCGCCCCCGCGGGGTCGAAGAGAAAGACCCCGTCGCCATCGTTATCAATCCGGAATTCCCTCAGGCTAAAGACGGCGGTGAGGCCCGGGAGCAGGCTGCCGGTCAACGGCAATTCGCCCGGGGTTCCAGCCTGGTCGCTCAAGCTCCACCCATTCAGGTCAATGGGACCGGCACTGCGGCCGACTAGCTCCACGAATTGTTCGGATCGTGTGGGCGTGTCCGGATGCGTATCACCCATGATTTCGTTGAGGCGAACGAGCGGCGTGGTCAAATCGACCGACCACTGTCGGATCGTTGGCGCGGCTTGAGGTGCTCCGTCGTAGCCTCGGGCCGGATCGTCGTTCTGCCAGTTGCCCGCCATGTCTTGACCCAGGACTTCCAGGGTGTGTGGCCCGGGCGCGAGGTCGGTCAGGGTGAGAGTCGCCTGGCGAACCGTGGGCGCGGTCCGCGGCAGGGCTCCACCGTTCCCGATTTGGATCGCGGAGCTCCAGGGACCACCGTCGAGCCGCCACTTGTAGGCGACGAGACCGGGACCGCCAATGGTGAAACTCGCCGTCGTCTCAGCCACGGTGCTGCTCGGACCACCCAAGAGGTAGGCCCATTCGGCGATGGTGGCGCCGTAGTCGAGGCCCCCGGGCGCGGTACCGCGGGCGAGCGAGTCGGTGCGCAGCCTGAAATCATCGGTCGCCGAGTCGCGGAATCCAGGCGTCCCGGATTGATTTGGACCGTAGGTGCCGCCGGTGTAGCTTCCGGGGTGATTAGGACCAATTTCCGGATCGGTTATGGCGTCGAGCAGATTGTGGAAAAATTCGATTTTGGTGGTGATGTCATTGACGAGGGTGGTGCCATTGATTTTGCGAGTGTCGGCGCCGCTGAAGAGGCGGGGCACGTTGCTCACGATGTTAAACCCCATGTAAGCGCCGTCGCCGTAGCTTGGGTTTGGTCCGTCTTGTGGGATGAAAAAATTGATCGGGGCGCACACGACCTGCTGGGTCACCGACTCACCCTGGAAGAGGTAGTCCGGATGGATGTTGGCCACGGTATTGTGTTCGAAGATCGTTGCGGTGCGTGACTTGCAGTTGATGACGTGATCGAGGTCGAAGCAGACATTGCGGGCCATGAGGATGGTGGTACCCTCGCCCTTGTCACCGGAGCTGATGGCATTCGAGTACCCTGTGTCGTTCGTCCAAAAATCCTTGCGGGCGTTCTCGAAGATGTTGCTGGCGATGTACCCGTCGCCTCCGAGGTCGATGTGCTCGTCGCCAGCCAGCCCGCGAAAGTGGTTGTAGCGGCAGTCGATGACAAACTGGCCGTTGGTCTGACGGCCGTTGGCATCGCGCGGCGCCCAGCGGCCGCTGTCACAGTCGAACACATCCTGGTGGCCGCGATTGCCGTTGAACTGGTTGAAGTAAACGCGCCAATGGCCGTGGCGCGGCAGGCCGTTGGGGAAGGCGTCGTTGTTCGCGACCTCGGGGTCGGTGGTGGGAAACTCGACTTTGAGAGGCTCCATGCTGTTGTCGGCGGCGGCCACAAAATCGGTGGTCGGTTCCTCGATGCGTCCGAGCCCGGCGTCGAAGACGAACATGTCAGGGAAGACGGTGTGAGTGACGGTGAGCGAGCTGTTGCGGCCGTAGCACATGCGCAGGTGGGTGCCGGCGAACGTGCAATGGTCGACCCATGCCCACGACCGGATGAAGCCGACCGACCCGTAATTTTCCGAGCCGAGCGGCGAAGTGCCCTGGGCGTTGATGAAGTCGCAGAATCGAAAGACATTCTCCTGCGCCATCGAGTCGTACACGCGGACACCACCCCATTTTGGCGCGCCGGATTGGACGCCGAGCTTGATGGGGTCGACATCGCCGCCCACGCTCACGCCCGGCACATGGCTGAAGACGATGCGGCGGGCTGGAGTCCCGTCGGCGAGGATGCGACCGTTGACGCGCAAGCGGACGTTCTGGCCAAATTGAATGTTCACGCCGGGATCGATGCGCAGTGTCACTCCGGCGGGCACGGTGGTATTGGCGGTCACCCGATAAGGCGATCCAGCGAGTGACCACCGGATTTCGCCGGCCCCGCCGCCGCCGCTGGTACCGGTCGGGAACGCTCCCATGTCGGCGCGAGAGGCATCCGGATCGGTCAAGGCAGGATCTCCGGCGTCGATGGCCGGAGATTCCGCCGCCAGGCGGTAATCGTCCGCGGCGAGGGAGGAAAAAAGCGGATCAGTGCTCAGGTTGCCCGGCCCGGGCCAGATGGGTGCGCCGGGAGTGTCGGAATCGAAGGGACACGAGTACTTCACGGTGGTGGGAGCGCTCGAGTACTGTCCCGGGCCATCATCGATCTTGAGCGGCAAGGCGGCTTGGAGGATGGACGTATTGACGCTGAGGTTCATGATGCCGTCCTGGGTCGGCGTGCCCCCGGCGCTCACTGGTTTCCACTGGGTCCAAATGGCGGTGGCCGGAGTGTCCGGATCCGGCGAACTGGGCGGGGTGGCGTATCCCCAAGGGGGAAGAGCCATGTCATGCTCTTCACTGACGATGGTGCAGCGTGTGACCACGCACTGGCGCGAGGCGCCGGCACTGCTGTTCTTGAAGGCGATGCCCTTGTCGCAATCGATGATTTGCGTCCCACTGACCGTCAAATTGTTATTCAGCAGGCTAATTCCCTTGTCCCATCCATCGCGCAGGATGCAATCCTCGACGTTGACCGGGCCGCCCAGGCAGTCGAGCACGTCGTCGCCGCATCGGGCGAACACGCTGCGGCGAAAGTCCATCGGGCGCCCCAACCCATTGTGGACGTAAAAACAATCTTCGTCGTCCGGCACGGGCGCGTTGCTTTCGCGATACACCGGCAGGCATTCCTGGATGTTGCTGTCCTCGACGAGCACGGCACATCCGTCCCCCACCTCGGGACCGGTGACCAAGCGCGCCATGAGGCTGCGGCGGACGGTCAACGCGCAGTCGCCGGAGGAATAAAGCGCTTTTCCCGGGGCATCGCCGAGGGCGCTGTCAAGGAGCGTCAAGGCCGATCCGCTGAGACGAAAAACCGGTCCACGCCCGGTATGGCCGACACCCGGCGAATGGGCGCCCCGGGAGATGAGGGCGTGGCTGACCGTGGTGGGTTGCGCATTGTTGAGGTGGATTTGTCCCCAGCGGGCGGCCGGATCAGCGCAGGTCAGACTCACCGGTTCTCCGCTTGTGCCGTTGACGGCGAGGGTGCCGTTGACGATGAGGTCGGCCCCGGCGGAATCACCGGCGGCCACCGTCCCGGCCATGAGAATGTGAGTGCCGGGCGTCACGGTCAGCGTGGCGCCGGCTGGCACGGTCACATCCCCGGTGACGCGCACCACACCGCTCCAGGTGGTGGGTCCGGCCGGCAATGGGCCGCTCACTTCAATCCCGGGTGCCTCCCCGAGACTGACCATCGGCTTGCTCACGCTGAGAACGCCGGCCGTAGCCGTGAGAGTGAAATCACCCGGATCAGTGCTGCTGGAAGTCAACGCGCCCTGGAGGCGCAAGTCGAACGTGATGTCCGAGCTACCCGGGTCGTGCTGATGCACTTCAACGGCGATGGTATTGACTCCCGTGCGAACCAACGCGAGCGGCACGGTGAGAGAATCGGTGGCATTTTCGCGCGTCGAATCGGTATTCTCTTCGGTGTATTCGGAAAGTGGCGCGTTGCCACTCAGATCCCCGTGCCGATAGACCTCGACACCGTTAACGTAGACCGTGCATGAGTCGTCGAATTTCACCTGGCCGGTCAGGCTGGCCAGCGCCGCCACATCGTCGATCGTACACGTGTTGCGAAACAGGGCGACCGGGGCGCTTTGCGTGCCGGAGGCCACCGGATTGTAGTCGACTCGTGGAAACGCGCGATTCTCGTCGTTGTCTCCGTAGCCTGTTTCGGTGACGATGGATGACCAACCGCTGTCATCGAAGCCTTCGTTTTTCCAAGTGCTGCCCGCTGACGCGATGAACGCCGCCAGCGAGGTGGTGGTGAAGTCGCCGCGGTATTTCCAGGTACTTCCCGGCGTGCCCGAGTTGGCCGCTGTGCCCCCGGTGCCTCCGGAGCCGTAGCGGAAGTACTCGATGGTCCCGCCGCCGGCCGTGGAACCGAGGTTGACCAAGGCGCTGCCCATGCCGTTGTAGAGGGTGATCGTGGACGGGTTGAGGGCAACGCCGTTGGTGGCGGCGAGGGTTACTGTGGTATTCCACGCGGCGCGCTGGAGCGCCCCCTCGCTGTCCCGCAAATCGACACGCACCAGGACCGGCACGCCCGGGACATAGGTCGAGGGCGCAAGGAGGGCGAGCGAACCGGGGGGCGTCAGCGTGCCCGTCACCATGGTACCCGGGGCGGCGTCCCAGAGGACCTGGGTGAATCGTTCATGCACGACCTGCCCGGTGCCGTTCAGGCCGTCCCAAAACCTCACGACGAGATTGTTGAGGCCGGGCCGAATCACTGGACCGCCGCCTGCGGGGACGACAAATTTCCAACTGCCTGCCAAATCGTTCCCCGATCGGCGGTAAAACCACTGGGCGGCCTCGCCATTGACCGTGATGCTGTACGTCCGGGCGACGTTGAAGTTTCCGCCGAGGGTGACCGCGCCGGTCGTCGTGACCGCATACCCCTCCGGGCTTGTGGGATTCGTCCCGCTCACTCCCAGAGAATACGATTGCTCGATTTGCGAGAGCACGTTGGCTCGACGCGCGTCAATGAACGCCTTGATTTCCTGGATGCCGCGATTGGGCGACGCCGCATCGCCGTCGCTGTCCGGCACCCATCCCTGGAACAAGCGGTCGATGATCGGATCGATGGTGGCCGGGTTGAACCACCGGTCTAGGGCGTCCAACAAGGCGGCGTAGTACTTCGGCACAAGCGCGGGATGATTGAAGAGCCGCCGCAGTCCGACCACGCCCGTGTTCCCCTGCTGCTCGGATTCGTCATAGCTGAAAATCGAGCGGGTGACCGGATTTCCGACTCCCGCCCCGATGTCAAAGACATCATCCAAATCATGGGGGACGAACCGGAAACGCGGGTCTACCACCCCTCGGTAGATACTGACATCGTCGGCGCGTCCACTTTGCAGACCGCCCTCCTGGTTGCCGAGCAAGGCGTCGGTGGCGATGTAGGTGAAAAAATGATCGAGATCGAGGACGGCGGCCACCGCGGCGGGATAGGCATCGTCGCTGAGGGCCGGCTGTTCGGCGGTGCCGCCGGAGGTCGGCGCGCTGACGACGCGCGTCAACTGCATCAGGTCGCTGTAGTCGTCCTCGACCTTGTTGGTTTCCTTGATGAAGGTGTCGCGGTAGCTCGCCGGGTTGGTCCCCTCGTAGCGAAACTCGCCACTGGCGAGGTTGCCCGGTGGATTTCCAACCGGTCCCGGTTCATGATCATCGAGCCGGTAAAAATTGCCGTCGGGGTCGAGCGGGTAATGATTTGTTGCCCAGTCGTTATTGCGGCCTTCGAGAAGCGCGTAACGGCCGTACATGCGGCCGCCGTTCTCGGCGAGATCCCGCCCATTGATCCGGAGCTGGCTGATCACGGCGTCCTGCGGCGCGATTCCCGCGCGGGCGAAGAGCACGTTGCCCAGCACCTGGCTATATCCATACTGGCAATTGAAGTGGATGGAGTTGCGTCCGCGCCACGGGTCATCGCTGGGAAACGAAAGATGGTAGTTGTTCGGCGGCCCGAAGGCGGACGATTGGCCGCGATTGCGGACACCGGCATTCTGGACGATTTCCGTGCCCGAGCCGTCATGCCAAATGAACGCGCCATTGAAGGTCGCCTCGCTGTCGGCCTGGCTGCTCGTCGTCTGCAACTGTTGCAACTCCGCCTCGTCCGCCGGCGTCATGACCACGCGCATGACAGGGTGATTTACGGCGACCGTGAAATCGCGGGCGGGATCGAATGAATCGTCAACATGGACCAGAAAATTGCAGGCATTGCCATAAACCTCCGGGAGCACGCCGGGATCCGAGGTCCGGGCTTTGCGCGGAAGCGTATCATTGACGGAAGCCGGGTTATTGATGTCTGGATCAATGTAATACTCAATCACCGTGCCATCGGGTTGCGGCGGCAAGGTGGCCACCCCCTGCCACGTCGGTTGATTCACCGGCAGATCGGGGGCAAAATAAGCCGGCTGAAACGACCCATTCCCTGCCACGCGCCAACAGCAAACGCGGTTGGTGATGCCACCCGAAGGGAGGGTGGCGTGGATTTTGATCGGCTGACCCGAGCGTGGAATTTCCGGCTCGTGGCGCACGCCGAGGGCGAATCGATAGGCCTCAGCGGGGAGCGTCGACCAATTCGCCGCACCGGGCGTACCGCCGACTGCCGCGGACGCGTTCCAATTCTGGCCCTCGTGCGCCGGTAATCCCGGCACGATTTTCGCCAGAGTGTTACCGCCGCCATCGTGGCGCGTGTCCCATTCCCACCCGCGGTGCCCGAAACTCACCGCGCCCCGCACCCGCAACGCCCAACCGCCTTCGTCCGCGTAACTCACCTCGTCCACCACCGCGCCCGAGCCATCCGCCAGCGCCACGGCTTCGCCCCCATTCGATAACGTGCCGTCCCACGAACCCACGACGAGCCGGTCAAATCCCGCATGCGCGCCCTGAAATGCCGCCACATCCGCCGCCACCACCAAATAACCTCCGGCCGGAAGCACCGTCCCCGACGGGATCGTGCTTCGCACTCCTCGCACAAGTTGCCATCCCGACACATCCACCGGCGCGCCATCCGGGTTGTGAATTTCCAGCCATTCCAGCTCCACTGCTTCCGACTGACCCTGAATGTCCAGCGGATGATACATAATCTCGTTGATCACCGGTACCGCCCTCGCCCAATCCGCCTGAGTCGCCATCAAAGCACTCAGCCACAATACACTGCGCATTTTCACATTCATGAGATTTGGGTTGGATGACGCGCCGCCGCCCACCGCCTCACCCGATCCCAGGTCAGCCAGCATCTCGACACGTTCAAAAAAACATAAGGCTTTTTTACTCTAATTATGGTCAATATACCAGAATGTCGAGCTGCCTGCGTATCGCTAATGTTACCAAATTGCGTTGTCCTTGCCGAAAAATCTTTTCCCAGCCTCCCCCTCGGCCCGCAGGACGGTTTCGCGCATCACGACAACTGCCTGATCATAGGCATCATGTTGATTTTTCCGATTTTTCTGCCGCTGCGCGTTCAGGGACGGCCGACCGCCGGAGCATCGCGCCGCTCCTTTACGATTGGATTCCTCGATGAAATCAAGGCTGCTTGGCAGGTTGTTGGCCCGGCTCGCCAAAAGCGTACAATTTCTCTCCGGCGCGCACATAGAGCCACGGCCCCACGAGGGCCGGGGTGGCGGCGATCGGGCCATCCAGTTTGGTTTGGTGGACAAGGGTGAGGGCCTCCCCGATTTCGGCGATGGTGACCACCCCCCTGAGCGAAGCAAAGCAGAGCCGGCGGCCGTCGCTGATCGGGGAGGCGAAATAATCGCCCCCGCCATCGGGACCCAGCCGCTCGCGCTCGAAGACGATCCGACCGCTCGAGGCCTCGGAGGCGGTGACCATGCCGCCGTCCTGCACCACGATGAGGCGGCCATCGAGAAGAAGCGGTGTGGTGACTTTGGCGATGCCTTTCTTGTGGCGCCAGGGGACATGGGAATCAGTGAGATCGCCCGTTTGATTTCCCGGATCGCGCACGGCGAACAGCCCAAAGTCGGCGCGGCGCAAGTACGCCGCCGCTGCCGCCAATTCCTCCGCGGTGACGAAGCGGTCGCGGTCTCGATCGACGAATGAAAACGCCCCATCGCCTTGCAATGGCACGGCTTCCTCGAAGCTGAGTTGGCCATCCTTGTCCGCATCCGCGGCGAGCAGCAGCGATTCGAATTGCGGCGGCAGACCGGCGCCGCCGCCCAGGCTGCGCGACATAAGGTAGACGGACCCTTCGCTCACGACCGGCGATGGACTGACACTGACCGCCTCCAGCCCACCCACCGTCCAGCGCTCGGCCCCGTCCGCGAGCGAGTAGCCCGTCGCCTGCAGGTTTCCGGAGACGACGAGATCGATCAGGTCGCCGCGCTTCCAAAGCACCGGCGTGGTGTAGTTGCTTACCGCGGACGGGCGCACCGTCCGCCACAGTGTGCGGCCGGTCGCCGGATCCATCGCCATTACGAACGAGCCGCCGCCCTGGCTGTCGACACACAGGATGAGTTTCCCCTCGGCGATCACCGGCGAGGTGCCGCTGCCGTTGACGACGAACGGCACGTCCAGCGGACGCCTCCAGACTTCGGCACCCTCCATGCTCCAGGCCAGCATCCCGAAACCGGGAAAATACCCATAAACACGTTGCCCATCGGTCACCGGGGTGGCCGCGACCGCGCTGCTCGTGCGATGGACGTTGTCGGCCAGCTCGCCCGGCACCGACGCCCGCCACATCATTCGTCCGTCGACGGCAGAAAGGCACATCAGGCTTGCCTGATCAGCCTCAATCCCCGTTATAAAAATCCGGTCACCCCAGACGACCGGCGACGAATGCCCCGGCGGCACCGCCACCGCCCAAGCATTCTTGTCCGCCCCAAAGTCATCCGGCAATCGCGCGCCCACCGCCACCCCCTGGCCATTCGGTCCGCGAAATTGGGGCCACGAGGCATCCGGAGCCGACCACACCTGGCTGAGCGCGGCCGCCAGGAGAGCCGGAAGAAGCAAAATCTGTTTCATGATGTGAGGACTCGCAGTAAACACCGATGCCTGGGACTTGGCGAGCGCACAATCGCGCGCTGGTATCGGCAAGTCCGTCCATTTCCCGGCCCGTGATGCTCATCGCCTTTCACAAACCATACGGAGTGCTGTCCCAGTTTACTCCGGATCATCCCGGGCAGAGGACGCTCGCTGAATTTTGCTTTCCCCGCGGAGTTTATGGCATCGGGCGTCTCGACTGCGATTCCGAGGGTCTCCTTCTACTCAGTGACGATCCCGCGTGGACCGACCGCCTCCTCAACCCGCGCCGGGCTCACCCGCGCGAGTACCATGTGCAAGTCGAAGGCACTACGACCTCGGCGCAACTGGCCCTGCTCGAACGTGGCATTGTCGTTCAAGGCAGCCGCACCCGCCCGGCCCGCGCCCGCACCCTTTCTCCCGCCCCGCCTTGGCCGCCCCGCGATCCGCCCATCCGCGTCCGGAAATCAGTGCCGGACAGCTGGATCAGCCTCGAACTCACCGAGGGGAAAAATCGACAGGTCCGACGCATGACCGCCGCCGTCGGCCTGCCCACCCTCCGCCTCATCCGCGTCCGGATCGGAGCACTGGACCTGCCGTCCCTCGGCCTCACCCCCGGAAAATGGCGCGCCCTCACCCGAGCCGAAGAGACCGAAGTCTCGTAGGTCATACCGCGAGCCACAAGGCATCCAAGTTGTCGTCTGGAACTTGAAGTCCATCTTCCTCCCGGGAGAGAATATAACCCTCGATCGCTTCTTTCACATTGAGGACCGCCTCTTCCCGCGTCGTTCCTTGGAATAATTGATGACCTGTGGCAATCGTGTTGCGGCGGGTGTACGACTCCCGCTCGCCATGAAGGCCAAAAGCGCGCGTCCCCCTGCCGCGGTCCCGACCTCACCCGAGGTAGCGGCGCGCCATGCCGCCGACGCGCGGGCGTCGGGTGCGCCCGTCGCCCCCTCAGTTCTACCGGCGGGCGAGGCGAAATTCCGCTCGCTGCTGGAGGCGGCGCCGGATGCCATGATGATTCACGGCGCGGACGGCCGCATCGAGATCATCAATGCCCAGGCCGAGCAACTCTTTGGTTATCGACGGGATGAGCTCATCGGTCAGCCGATGGAATTACTGATGCCCGAGCGGTTCCGCTCGCAGCATGTGAAGCATCGGCAGTCGTACAGCCCAGAAGCGGCGCCCCGGCCCATGGGGACAGGCCTGACGCTTTTCGCCCTGCACAAGGACGGTCGCGAGATCCCGGTGGAAATCAGCCTGAGCAATCTCGAGGCCGACGGCCGCCGCATGGTTATCAGCTCGATCCGCGACATCACCGAACGCAAGCGAGCCGAGCGCGTGGTCCGCCGGCTTAACGAGGAGTTGGAGCAGCGGGTTGAGGAGCGCACTCAGGAGCTGCGTGAAGCATCGGAAACCATTCAGGAGGAAATGGCCACGAGGCTGCGCCTCGAGCAGGAGATTCTCGAAATCAGCGAGCGCGAACGCCAGCGCATCGGGCAGGATTTACACGACGATCTCGGCCAGCAGTTGGCCGGCGCCTGGTGCCTGAGTCAGGCGCTGGAAAATGACTTGCGGTCCAGCGGATCGAGTGCCGCTGCCAGCGCCGCCCGCCTCACTGAAACCGTCCAGCGAGCCATGGCACTCACGCGAAGCCTGGCCCGCGGTCTTCATCCGGTGGCCGTGGAGGCCGGTGGCCTGGGCGCGGCGCTCAAAGACTTGGCAACCCGCACCCGCGATATGTTCGACGTCGAGTGTGACTGCCGGCTGCCGTCGCGCCTCCCGGAATTCGACACGACCACCGCGACCCACCTCTACCGCATCGCCCAGGAATCCGTCAGCAACGCGGTGCGGCACGGCAAGGCCACCCACATTGTGATCAGCATGGACGTCAATGGACCTGAGGCCACTCTGACGATCCATGACGACGGCTGTGGGCTCAGTCAACGCGCCGACTCCCGCTCGGGAATGGGCTTGCGAATCATGCCGTATCGTGCCCACATCATCGGCGGCCGCCTCGACATTGCGCCGCGAGCGGAGGGTGGCACGGTAGTGACCTGCACCTTTCCATCCACCCGTCCCTCTCCGGCAGCGGCTTCCCATTGACATGCCTGCGAAATCGAAATCACGCACCTCGCGCGGCCAACACCGCCTGTTCATCGTGGATGATCATCCGATCTTTCGCGAAGGACTCAGCAAAATCGTCAGTCAGGAAACCGATCTCCAAGTCTGCGGCGAGGCCGACACCGCTGACGAGGCCTTCGCCAAAATCACCGCCTTGAAGCCGGACCTCGTGCTGACCGATATCGGCCTGGCTGGTAAAAGCGGGTTGGAGTTGATCCAGGATTTGCAGGCCGTGTCGCCGGATCTGCCCGTGCTCGTCATTTCCATGCACGACGAAAGCGTCTATGCCGAACGCGTCCTGCGGGCGGGCGGCCGCGGATACGTCATGAAACAGGCCGGACCAGCCATGATGATGCAAGCGATCCGGCATGTCCTGGAGGGCAAGGTCGCCGTCAGCGATTCGATTTCCGCCGCCGTGCTCGAGTCGCTGGTCCGTCCCGGCGCCGCCCGCGCCGGGGCGCCCATGGTCGCCAAGCTGAGCAACCGCGAGTTCGAGGTGCTGCGGCTGATCGGGCAGGGAAAGGACAGCCATGACATTGCCGCCTCGCTGCACCTGAGCATCAAAACGGTCGACACCCACCGCGGCAACATCAAGGCCAAGCTCGGATTGCGCACCAGCACGGAACTCATCCACTACGCCGTCCGCTGGCTGGCCGGCCAGGCTTGAGGTTCAATCAAGCAGGGGACTCGGGCGCAAAGGGCGTGAAGAACCGGCGATGGCTGAGAGTGGCGGGCTGAGGCCGCCATAAGAATACAACCTTTCGCACTGTCCGTTCACATGTGGGAAGCTTGCTGAATCGAGATCGCACTCTCAGTGCGGGACACTTTCGCGAGGAGGATTCAGGAATTTACTGAACCAAAAGTGGTAAGCTGGCCCATTGCCGACATCTGCCCGGGTTGGCTAGGGTGGCGTCAATACTCATGGGCCAACCCGGCCGTCCCGATGAAAAGCGAAGCGCGCGAATTAACTTCGGCCGATGTCCGGCTCGACGATGTCCGCTTGGACTTGGGCGCGGTGCGGCTGGCCGGCGATCTTTGGATCCCGGCGGCGGCATCCGGTGTCGTGCTGTTTGCCCATGGGAGCGGGAGCAGCCGATTCAGCCAGCGCAACCAATTCGTGGCTGCGACTTTCCGGGAGGCCCGCTTGGGGACATTGCTCTTTGACCTGCTGACCGCGGAGGAGGAGGCGGTCGATGCGGAGACTCGGTCGCTGCGATTTGACATTCCGTTGTTGGTGGACCGTCTGGTTGCGGCGACGAGATGGCTGATCGGGCGCCCGGAGGCGAGTCACCTGGGTATCGGATTGTTTGGGGCGAGTACAGGCGGAGCGGCGGCCTTGGTGGCGGCGGCGGAACTGGGTGACGTGGTGGCCGCCGTCGTGTCGCGGGGCGGCCGTCCCGATCTCGCTGGGGCGGCATTGGCCTCGGTGCGCGCGCCGACGCTGCTCATCGTCGGCGGTTATGACGAGATGGTGATCGACCTGAACGAACAGGCGCTCGCGCGATTGACGTGCGTCAAGCAATTGCGCCTCGTCCCGGGAGCGACTCATCTGTTCGAGGAACCGGGCAAGCTGGAGGAGGTGGCCCGATTGAGCACCCGGTGGTTTGTCCGATACCTGCGGCCCGCTGATCTCAGTTGTCGGGACAACCTGATTGAGTGAGGATTTCCACCATGCCCATCCTGACCCCCACTGATTTTTCCGAGGCCTCGCAACAAGCCGCCGATGTCGCGGCCGGTCTGGCCACCAAGCGCGGCACAGTCCTTCGTCTGGTCCATAGTCTTTCGCCATGGATCGGTGCCTCCGAGGCGCCGGTGACGGCCACCATCGACGAATTGGCCCACCAGCAATTGGAAACGGAAGCAGCCCGCCTGCGCGGTGCCGGTGCCGAGGTCGAGCTGAGCTTGCGCCACGGCAGCACCGAGGCCGAAGTGGCGGCCTCGGTCACCGAGGCTGGGGCAGACCTGATCGTGCTTGGCTCCGGGGATCCCGCGGCGGGGCATCACTTGGCAGGCAGCGTGGCGGAACGGGTCGCGGAGGGAGTGCCCGTCCCCACTCTGGTCGTACGACGGGCGGCCCCTCTGCTCGCTTGGCTGAGGAGGGAGAAGCCACTCCGCGTCTTGTGCGCCGTCGATTTCTCGCTCTCCTCGGATGCGGCACTCGGCACGCTCAAGTCGATGGCGCAACTGGGCCCGCTGGAAGTGGAGGCCGTGCATTTGGCGCACCCCGGGGAGGCCAAAACCACGGAGGGCGGCGTACTCATGGGAGAGGAAAAAACCGCCGTCCAGCGCGACGTTTGGCAACGATTGCACACGCATCTGGGCGATGGCCGGGCCATTGTGCACGTGCGGCCTGATGACGGCCACGGCCCCGAAGCCATGGCCCACCTCGCCAGCGACCGCGGAGCCGATCTGCTAGTCGTCGGCACCCGCCAAATCCAAGGCCTGAAACGCCTGCTCGCTCCCTCCTTCTCGCGCGGCCTGCTCACCCATACCTCAGCCAACCTCCTCTGCGTGCCGGCGACCGCCGGTCCGCCCGAACCGGATTCCGCACCCACGTTCCGGCGCGTGCTCGTGGCGGTTGGCTTTGGCGCCGAAAGCGCCCGTGTCATTCGCCATGCCCGAGCCTTGGCGACGCGGGGAACCAGCCTCCATCTCGTCCACATCTGCCCAGCGCCCTCGCCCGCCCTCAACCCGGTGTACTCAGCCGAGATGTGCCTGGACAATGGGGAGCACGCCGAACAGGCCAGGCAAACGGCGGCCGCCAAATTGGAAGCACTGCGGCCAAGGATCCAGGACGCGCCGGACGTGACAGTGACAACGGAAGCCATCACCCACACCGACCCGGCGGTGGCTCTCTGCCAGGCCGCGGATCGTTTCGCGGCCGACGTGATTTGCCTCGGGTCGCACGGCCATGGCCGCCTCGGAATGGCTCTGCTCGGATCGGTCTCCCAAACCGTGATCGCACGAGCTCATCGGCCCGTCTTGGTCATACCACCCCCACGCCTCTAACCCCACACCCTGCAGTCCCTTTGAGTCCCTTCAGTCCCTTTGAGTCCCTTCAGTCCCTTCCTAAATCCTCTCACGACTTAAAATCGCGCGTCTGGAAAGCCAGCCAGCCGATGATGAAACAGGTCGCGTTCGCCCCGAGCAGGAACACATACTCACGGACGAGGAGCGCCCAGGGCACCGGCTGTGCGAATGACTTGGCATACACCGCCATGTGATTGAGCAGCGAGAACTCGCGGTAGCCGGTGGCGAAGGGCAGTGAGATCAGGATCATGTCGACGATATTTACCGTCACGGCGAGAATGGCGGCGGTCGCCGGCTTGATCTTGAAGCAGGAAAACATGAAGGCGATGGAGGCGGTGGTCAGCGTGCTCAACGCCAGGAGCGGCAGGGCGCAGAGGTAGCGCTTCAGACCGTCGGCGAAGCCAAACATCTCGAAGACCCCCTGCTCCGGCGCCCAAATGAACAAACTCCCTCCCCACCCGCGATTCAGCGCGGCCACAACGAGCGAAGTCAGCCCGATGAACAAGATCAGGGCAAAGGTGTAAATGGTGCCTGCCGCATACTTCAGCAGCAAGATACGCAGCCGGCTCACCGGCCGGCTCATGAGCAGGCGAAACGATCCTTCTTCCGTTTCCTTGGCCACGATGTCGCCCATGACCAGGGCGAGATAAATCCCCCCGAGCAAAAAGACCGTCCAGCTGATGATGAGAACGGCCAGGGTGAGCATCGACCAATACTCGCCGAAGTCGAATCCGCTCGACTCGATGAGCCGCTGGAAGTGGCGGCGTGCCTGGGGGGTGTTTAAGATCCAGACCAGACCCGCTTCGAGCCCGAGGAACGCGGCGAAGCCGACGTAAGTGCGTTTGCGGGCGGACATCTTGACGATTTCGCCCCACAGTTGGCGGAGGAAGAGTGTCATGCGCTCACTTTTAAATACAAGTCCTCCAGCGTTTCCTTGTGGGGCCGCACTTCGCGCACTTTCAGCCCCGCCCCCACTGCGGCCGCCACCACCTCGGCCACATCAAGCCCACGCGGGATCCGCACGTGGCCATCGCCATCCGGACGCACCCCCAGCGGAGCGACCACCTCAAGGAGCCGAGCCCAGTCGTCGACCGCAAAGGCGATGCGTTCGCTGTCCTGCCTCAAATCATCGCCATCTCCGGTGTACAGCAGCCGTCCACGCTTGATGATGGCCACGCGGTCGCAGAGCAACTCGACTTCCGCGAGCAAATGCGAATTAAACAAAATCGTCATGCCGCGTTCGTCCCGCAACCGGAGGACAAATTCCCGGAATTCTCGAATGCCCTCAGGATCCAGCCCGTCCGTCGGCTCATCCAGCAGAAGGACTTCGGGACTCGGCAGCAGCGCTTGCGCCAGCGCCAGCCGCTGCCGCATCCCGTGACTGTAGGTACCGACCGCGTGCCGGATCCGGTCCGTCAAATTCACCATCGCCACCACACGCTCCATCTCTGCCCGGTCGGTGAAACCGCTCAGAGCGGCGAGGATCTTGAGATTCTGCCAGCCGCTCAGATAGTCATAAAACGCCGGCGCCTCGAAGATCGCCCCCACTTTGCCCAGCGCGCGATTCCGATCGCGCTGCACCGACACCCCGTCAATCCGCACCTCCCCCGCATCCGGATAGACCATCCCCAGCGTGCACCCCAGCAACGTGCTCTTGCCCGCCCCGTTGTGCCCCAGCAATCCGAAAATCTCACCCCGCTGCACGGTGAAACTCACCGCATCCACCGCCTTGCGGTCCGGTGTGAAACTCTTCGTTATGCCATCAATCTCAACCATGCTGCACGTCGCCGCCCAAAAAACGGCCCCGCATACTGGGCGGACGCACCCGAAGAGCAAGCTGGGATCGGTGGTCCGCGGTCGGGATTCCGCTTTCAGTCATAGGCCCGAAAGGGCGGGGCACGATGGACAGGGAGAGTACCAGGCGTGGGTGGCAGGGGAGCGAGCGGAGCGGATTATTCGAGGACGAGGACGAGGACGAGGACGATTCCGAGCATCCTGGATAGGTTTTTTCCGCCCACGCGAGTGCTCGTCAGCTTCGTCCATCC
>JBJXFS010000065.1:0-6239 GCA_046155625.1 Verrucomicrobiales bacterium
ATCTATGATTGCAAAGACCTGGTCCTGCTGGGCTTCGTCCAGCGTCACGATGTCATTGAGCCGGTCGACGCGTCGGGTGGCTTCCTTTTCGACATTCGCCGCACGCTCCTGGAGTCGATCCGACTGGTAGCGGGCGTGCTGGTCCGGATCCAGCGTGGTGGCCATGAGCGCATCCAGGCCGTCGTCCGGCCGCTGACCGCGTCCGGCCGCCAGCAGTTCCTGCAGCTTGGCGTCTGGTTTGTTCAGCAACTCGCGTCCTTTGGCGGCCTCCTCCTCACTCTTCTCCTCCAACCACTTCTTTATGGTGTCCTGCTGCTCCGCAGTGAGTGCGTATTTATCGGCCAACTCGGCCACGCGTCGCTCGGCCATCCCTTTGGTCCGTTGGCGCCGCGCGTTGTCGAAGAGAGGTCCGAGTGACTGGAGTAACGGCTTGGCCTGCTGGAAAATCGTGTTGATGTCGGTCGGTCCCGCCGCGGCGGTGGCGGTGCCGGGGGGCTCGGCGGATTCGGTCGTGGATGTCGTGGCGAGACGTTTCTCCAATGCCTCAATCGTGGCGCGCGCGGTGGTGAGTTCACCGTCGAGCGTGGCCACTCGCGCGCGAAGGGCGGAGACTTCCGAAGCAGAGGCAGCCGATCGCTCCGTGTCCGATCGGTTAGCGGTTAGCCAGATTCCAGCGCCAAAGCCGAGAGCCAGTACAGCAAGCGATAACAAGGTGAATTTCATGGTGAGGATTGGCAGCGGGGATTATTCTACAACAGCTTCTCACCATGCCCCAGCGGCGCGCAGGGCGGTTTCGTGGACGGCGATGTCGTGGGTGGCGTCCCAGGCGAGTTTCTTTTCGCCGCGGATGACCTGGGCGAGGTCGCGGAATTCGCCGCCGTAGCGTCCCGACGGGAGATCGAGGGCGAACCGGGATTCGCCTTTGGGGAACTCGTTATTGGCTTCGCTGAGGCGCAGGACGCCGCGGCCCGACTCAAGTGGTTCGATGGTCAGGGCGCCGCGCGTGCCGGCGATGCTCAGGCGTCGCCGCGGAAAGCCGTATGGGTCCGTGTGGTTGCAGCGAAGGATCGCGGTGGCACGCGGGTACTCGAGGACGGCGAGCTGGTTGTCGGGCAACGCGCTGGCTCCGGGGCGAGTGAATTTGGAAAACGGATGGACGGCGTCCGGTCGGCCGAGCACGGTGAGCGCGGTATCGACGAGGTGACATCCGAGTTCGAACATGCCGGCACCCGGGAAGCCGGCGAGCGTGGTGCGATGGCTGTCGTCGGCGAGTTTTCCCATTGTGGCGTCGAACTCGGCGATCTCCCCGAGCCACCCGGAGCGGACGGCGCGGAAGAGCAGTTCGATCGCCGGGTTGTAGCGCAGCATGTATCCCAATTGTAAGGTCAGTCCGCGGCGTTCGGCTTCCTCGCGGAGCGCCTTGAAGTCGGCATGGCGAGCCGCACCCGGTTTGTCGAGGTGGACGTGTTTTCCGGCGCGGATGGCGGCGCTGGCGGCGCGCGGGGAATCATCGAGCGTGGTTTCGACGACCACGGCGTTGAGCGATGGGTCGGTGAGGAGATCGGCCTCGGGAAGAAAGCGCAGGCCCGCAAAGGCGGGTTTCGTTTCCGCGGCTGTGCGGCGGGGCATGTCGGGTTCCGCCACACCCACGACTTCAAAGATGTCGGGCAACGCGCGGAGAGCTTCCATTTTTCCCGCGGCATGCGAATGCGCCGTGCCCAGCATGGCGATGCGGAGACGACCATTCCCCGCCCCAAGCGCGAAGGGAGCAACACCCGCGGCGACCGTACTCGCAATGAGATGGCGGCGCGTCATGAAATTTTTGGTCGTGGCGTGTGGCGAGCGAAAGTTCCCTTCACGGAAGAGGCGCTCTGTCTGAAGAGTTGGAAATCATCGCAGTCCAAAGGCCTCCGGCGGCCGTCGAGGCATCAAACTCGCCTGAGTGCCTGGTAGTCTGGATGCCTGAGAACACCCTGAGCCTCACTCGGGTCAGGCTTTCTTTTTCATCACCAGGCGGTAAATAATCAGCAGGAGAATCGAACCGGCGGTGGCGATGATGATGCCGCCCAGATCGAACGACTCGATCTTTCCGAAACCGATAAACGTCCCCAAGAACCCGGCGATGATGGCGCCGGCGATGCCAATCAGAATGGTGACGAAGAAGCCGCCCGGATCCTTGCCGGGCATGATGAATTTGGCGAGCGCGCCGGCCACAAGGCCAAGAAAGATCCAAGAGATGATGCCCATGGCGAATTGTAGGGTGGATGGTGAGTGGAGGCTTGAAACGAATTTCAACCATAGAGAAGAAATCCTGGGAAGCGAAATCTTTATCTTTGGGTTATTCGGAGCGAGGTGGCGCGTCAAATTTCTCGCTCAGCGGGCTCCAATACATGAGAGCAAGAGCAATGACGCTTAAAGTGTACTGAAGGGTCGCGGCAAACGCGGCGGCGGGCCAGTAGTACGAAGTCGGCGGCGTCAGCGTCGACACCAGCGACCAGAGCATGGTGACGGTGTACAGGTTCCGTCCCCAGCGGACGTAGAAGAAACAGAGGGCGCTGGCCAGGAGGGACACGAGCAGAACGGGCCAGTACGCGAGCTCAAACAGCTTATCCAGGCGCGTCGAGACCGACAAGGTGAGGAAGTACGCTTCCGCTTCATCCGAAGGGTATGCCGACAGCTCGTGGGAATTGCTCAGCGCCATCATATACCAAAGAATATCGAAGACCAGGATGCCGCGGAAAATGGTTCGCAGCGATTCTCCTGCTGGCGTGGCCGAGGGAGCGGAAAGAGTGACGGCTTCCTTGATTTGCTCGTGCAATAACTGTCGCGCTTCCTCGGCCTGATCGTCATCCACTTCGAGCCGGATGGCTGAGGTCGCAGCGGCCAGCAGGTTGCCGCCATACCCCCGTTCGTCCACCACCGTGGTCTCCACGCCCAGACCGCCCAGATAAGCGGCATCGAGGTACGCCTCTTCGGCTCTTAAGTACACGCGGAGCACGGTCATTCTGATCATCAAATGAGCAGGTGAGGCTCCGACGGTCAAGTCGTGGCGTTGAGGTGGGACGCGACCTCCAGGGCGCGTCGGCGGTGAAACCGTACGATCTGGGAGTTGTCACCACTTTTCGAGTGGTGGTCGCTTGCATTACCTCGAAGGATTGGGCCCATGACCCCCTCTGCCCATATTCGTTTTTGGCCGTTTGGCCACCTGTTGAAGAGGTTATGGGGGGTGGCGTGCACCACACTCCCACCGCCTACGAGCCGTGGAGGTCTCGTCCCGCCTCCAGCCTCAAGCGCTTGCCGCGCCTCTGAGCCGGTAACCGCCGACCAAATATCCCTTGGCGTGGCGGTGGAGATTCTTATGACTCGTCTCTGTTTGCGCTGCCATGACCACACTTCTTATTGCCCTGCTCTCGGGCGTCGCGTTTATCGTCGCCTACCACACGTAGGGGAGGTGGCTGGCGCGCCGGTTGTTCCGGCTCGACCCGACCGCCGAGCCCCCCGGTCACCAGCTTCGGGACGATCACGACTATGTGCCGACGGCCAAGAGCATCGTCTTCGGGCATCATTTCACATCGATCGCCGGCACGGGTCCGATTGTCGGGCCGGCCCTCGCGATCATGTGAGGCTGGCTGCCGGCTTTGCTGTGGGTGGCGCTGGCCACGCTCGTCATCATTTCGGTGGCGGCGGGCATCGGGTTCGGATGACCCGCGAAATTCGGTCGCTCGCCGGACCCGAACTCTGGGAGAGCCTGTACTCGGATTGGACCGTGGCCAGCACCACGGCCATCGGCGCGTTTGTGGTAGGCGCCGCGAATTTCCTCGAAGCCATTGACATCGACCACGGCCTGGCCACGGCGTTGATCGGCGTGCTCGTCGCCAGCTTCGCGGGGACGACGCTCGACACGGCCATCCGCCTCCAACGGTATGTCATCCAGGAATTGGCGGCCACCTTCGCGCCCAAGATCTCGCCCACCGCTCTCGCCGCGGAGGGCTATGACACTGAATTTGATCGCGGTCAGGTGGTCAAAAGCCGCTCCTGGCACCCGCTCACGTGGCGGACCAATGCTCACAGGGCCACCGTTTTCGCAGTGGTCACCGCCTTCGGACTCTCGTTGTTTCCCAAGCCCGGCGACCCCTGGACCTGGGCCACCATCGGCAAGGGCGGGTTGATTCTCTCGCCGCTCTTCGGCGCGACGAATCAATTGCTTGGCGGTCTCTCGTTCCTCGTCGTCACGTTCTGGCTCTGGCGCCGCAAATTGCCCATCTGGAGCACCGCGGTGCCCATGGTCTTCATGCTCGTCCTGCCCGCCTGGGCGCTCACGGCTGATCTCGCGCGCTGGTGGGAGAAAGACCAGTTTCTTCTGGTCGGCGTCGCCGTCCTCATGCTGGGGCTCGAACTCTGGATGATCGTCGAGGCCCTGCTTCTCTGGCCCCAGGCGAACGGCGTCCTGGAAAAAGCGCTGACGCCTATCACTTCGAATCGCGTTTCCCTTGGGCGCGCCGGTTAGCGGCCTTGAGGTGCGCGCGACCTCGGCTGTTCACGCCGGACTGGTCGAGACGTGTCTTTTTTGTTTTGGCTGTCAGTTCGGCCCGCGCCGACTTGGCTGGAGTATTGGGCCGTTTCATTGAGGCTGATTGCCACCGATGCCGGTGTCAGGAAAGGCAAATCGCCGGCTCACGTATTATAGCCTTCTTCGCCGTGCTCGCTGAGGTCGAGGCCGGTATTTTCCTGATCGCCGGTCACTCGAAGCCCGATCGTCAAACGAAGCACCAGCAGCAGCGCCACGCTGACCACAGCCGAGAGCGCTGCGCTGTAGAGAACGGCCAGTGCCTGGATGCCGAGTTGCGGGAGGATGGCGAAATCACCCAGTCCACCGGCATAGTGGCGCGACCCTAAGACGGCGACGAGCAAGGTGCCGACGCACCCGCCCACGCCGTGAACGCCGAAGACGTCGAGGGAATCGTCATAGTTGAACCGGCGTTTGAGTTTCGCGCAGGCGTACCAGCAGAGGAAAGAGGAAACCGCCCCGATGCACACCGCACCGATTGGACCGACCTTGCCCGAAGCCGGCGTGATGGCGGCCAGTCCGGCGATCGAGCCGGTGGCGATGCCGAGGGCGCTTGGTCTGCCGAGGCGGAGCTTTTCGATAAGCATCCAGGTGACCGAGGCGCTGCAGGCGGACAAGTGGGTGACGAGCAGGGTCATGGCGGCCGATCCATTCGCGGCCAGCTGGCTGCCGGCGTTAAAGCCGAACCATCCGACCCACAGCATGCCCGCGCCAGCCATGGTCATGGGCAGATGGTGGGGCGGCATCGGCGTGGCCGGGTACCCGCGCCGCGGACCGACCATCACACACATCACCAGTGCCGCCACCCCGGCGGTGATATGGACCACAATGCCACCCGCCAAGTCAATCACCCCGGTCAGTCCGAAAAAGGCCCCCGCTCGGTGCCACACGCCGTAACAGCAGGGCGCGTAAACCAGCAGGCTCCAGCCGATGCTGAACAACACGATCGCGGAAAACTTCATCCGCTCGGCAAATGCACCAATGAACAGTCCCGGCGTAATCAGGAAAAACATCATCTGGTACGCGCAGTGGAGCAGCACCGGAATTCCCGGAGCGTCCGCGCGCGGCAGCGAGTCAGGCGCCAAGTTTTTCAGAAACAGCGTCTCCAGCCCGCCGATGAACCGATTCCCATCGGAAAAACTCAGCGAATACCCGCACACCGCCCAGACCAGACTCAGGACCGCGGTAAGCGCGAAACATTGCATGAAGATCGACAGCACGTTCTTCGCGCGCACCAACCCTGCATAAAACATGGCCAGCCCAGGCAGCATCATAAACAACACCAGTGCCGTTGAGGTCAGCAGCCAGGCCGTATCACCGCTGTTCGTGGATGGCCCATCGGCGGCCTGTACGGCCGAGGTGATTAACAAGGAGGAGACGGCGACGAACAACGTCACAGCCCGGCGTGAGAACGAGGGTTTCATGGTGGGTATGGGCGTCCGATGTGCCGGCGGCAAATTCGGCGCCGCACGGATTTACCAAGACCAGCGCCCTCTTGGCAATCGGGATTTCGGCGCTCGGCATCAATCCCGCGACGGATTTTTGCACGGTTGTAAGGTAGTGTTTCACTGGGAGTGGCGGGCTGGGGCCGCCATGGAAACGAACACGTTTTGACATGGCGAGCGACCGGTCTGAGTCGAATGCTCGAGTCAGTATGGCGGTCTTAGCCCGC
>JBJXFS010000074.1:0-8596 GCA_046155625.1 Verrucomicrobiales bacterium
AGCAGCCCCGCATTCGGGAAGCAGCCGCATCGCAGCAGTGCCTTCGGGTGTTGTCAGCGAAACCTCGATCCCTGTAGGGGCCTCTGTCTGCTCGGCCGGAGCCGGTAGTTCGTCCGTCGTGGCTCCAACCTTGGGCGATCCCACTTGTTCGGTCGGAGATTCTTTCGGGGCTGAATGATTTCGAGCTCTCATGGTCACCGCCAGCGTATGCCCCCAGCCGAAACTTCACAATCTGCGCCGGCCGGAATTGCTCCGCGGTGGATTGCGGATTCCGGCACGATTCGCTCGGCGCCCCTCGTGCGGAAAAAAAGAAACTGGCCAAACGAACTATTCGGAGACCGAATCTGGCGTGCCGTGGAAGTGCCGTTGATGGACCAGCCCAGCGGTCAGTTTGGCGTCATACGGTGATGATCGCGACTTTTCGGCCTGTGTTTTCGCTCCACTTCGTGAATATCTCGGTACGCCATGGCAGGTACTCCTCGGCTTCTTGATCGCGAAGCGATGCGGAATGGGGCGGTGGGGGTGTCCACTGGCAGTCATACGAGGAGTCGAACTCGTCGAAGGTCATCTCACAGGTAAAACCGACGCTGGTCTTAATGACCTCCGACGCCCACGCCGCTCGCGATGAGGAATCCGGAAAAAGCACCGAACGAACTATTGGCGCTCGATCCCGGCACTCCGGCTAAAAGTACAATTGGCGATGTTTGCAGCGTTGGGAATGTCATGGGGCGATGGATGGTTGCGTAGCAGTCGTTAGGGGGCTGACGGTCCCCAGAGCTTTTTTCGTTTTTCGTTCTCTCTGTTTTTTCGCTCGTTCTCTCCCCAGCCCCCTTAAGGGGGGCGTGGGGAGCGTGGGGAGCGTCGTGCGACGGTCCCCGGGGGGAGCGTCGGGGAGCGTGGGGAGCGTGGGCAGCGCAGCGTCTTCGACAGGCTTGGATTCCTCTGCAATGAGCTTGATCAGCCCCTCAATTTCCGCCCGACCGACCAGCACGGGACGGGCGCGGCCACCGCCCTGAGTGACGTAGATTTTGCCTTCGCGGCGCAGTTGGTCGCGCAACCCTGCCAGGCCATTTTTCGTGAACCTCCCTTCTTTCGCCCGGAGTTCCAACTCGGCCATACTGAGCAGAGCGGCGGCTGGGTTCAGGATTTCGGGACGTGGCAGAAGTTCGATAAACTCCTCCGCGGTCGGCAGCTTGGGACCGCCTTTGCGCGGCGTGACGTTTCCGACCAAGTGGGCTGGGGTGTCGATCCACTCAATCTTGCCCCACTCAGACGAATGGCTGAAATACCTCTCCTGTACTGGCGCGCCGCTATCGTCCATCCATCCGATGCGTCGCCCTCGTTTTGCCGCAATAAATCGGAAGACCGCCGGGTCATTTGTCCCGTCGACAACGAGAACTGCCCGAGCCCAATTGGTCAGATCCGCAGCCCCCCCGCCGGCATACATCCAATCACTTGGCTTCCACTCCGAGGTGTCGCGGTAGTTGGTCTTTGGGGTGTGGTGGTTGAGGATAAGACCGCAGTTATGTTTGTCGATCAACGTATTGAGCCCACCACGGCAGAACAATCCGATTCCCTTGGTGTCGGTCGGATCTTCGCCTAGATAGGCGAGCAGGGGGTCGAGGCGAACGAGGTCGGGCTTGTGCAGCTCTAGTTGAATGGCCAGCCATGCGAGAAACGCGATGCCGACGCTTGTCTGGTGGCGAATGATTCGGAAATTGTCCCGCACCAGCGCCAAATCGTCGTCGTCGAGGCGGAGCGCATCCACCGCACCGGTCGCCATTTCGTGCAGGTCGCCGAGGTCGTTCTCGGCCTGGATGCAGAGAATTCGCAGTGGGCCAGCAGGCACTATGCCGAACGCTTCGCGCCCGCAGGACCATGAAAGGTCCATCATCATCGATGCCGATGATTTTCCGATCCCTGATGGACCTACAAAAAGCATCCCGTTGGTTCGGCAGAGAAACCGATCACCAAGCAAGGTCTGGCGAGGATCGGGTGGTGTGCCGAGCAGGTCGGTGATGCTGAAAGCACGGTCGGCGTCGGGCTCGGCATGGACGGGTTCGTCTGCCGATGGCGCCGTTTCCGGCTTCGGGATTTCCACCTGCCGGAAGACCTTGCGAACGTACCCCTCCGATTCTGCCCGAGACATTCCGTTGAGGCGGTCAGTCGTGTCTGGCGGTTTAATGGCGGGAGCGTCACTCATGGTTGACCACCTCCAGAGTTCGCGCAGCCGGCCTGACAGCGGCAATGAATGAGGCTTGCGCCCGCTGGCCCGCGGCGTCGGTGTCGGGACAGAGGATAACGTCCAGACCTCGGAAGATCGATGGCAGTCGGTCTGCCAGCGCAGAGATTATGCCGGCATCCGGCAGAGCGACCACGTCGGTTTCGTAGTCGTTGGCGCCGCGGTCGATCAAGGAGATCGCGTCCGTCTCTCCCTCCACTACGATGGTCCGGCCGCGCATCGGGTCGCCGAGCTTGTTTTCCCTCCACACTTCCAACTTGTTCCAGGGCCAACCGTTCCAGTGCCATCGGATGTGTCTGGTTCCGTCTGGCCTGCTCCACCGCCAAGGTCCGCCGTCGCGCCAGAGTGCCCTGGTTTTGACGGAATTGGGGTACAGGAAGCAGATGTAGCCGTCGGCCTTGCCATCACCATCCAGCCACCCCAAAGACCTCGTGTTGGCCAATGCTGAAATTGTCGGCGCCTCCCACCCGCGCGAACTCGCCAACGAATGGCACAGCACCTCATCTTGAGCCAGGCGGTCGGCCAGCTCAGCCATTTCGTTTCGTTGAGCATGCGTCAGCTCAGGGAGTGGCTGAGGTGACGGCCTACGAATCCGCTTCAGCCCAACCTGTGGACGCCATATGGGACGGCTCGCGATCCCGACTCCCGATCCAGCCCAACCCAGCAGCGTTGCGATGGCCTCCTTCGTGGAACAATTGCGAGCCAACTCTATGAACCGAATAACGTCGCCCCGGTGCTCATCAAGCCCATGATCCCTGAACCGCCGCCCCTCGTCGAATATGCTGAACGAAGGCGAGCGATCTTCGCGAAGCGGAGATCGCACCACACAATGATTCGAATCCGGGGGGGCTGCCAGATCCAGCTTTACCCAGGCATCCGGGATTCGAATTCGATCCTTCGCCTGATCCACCCGAGCTCTAAAGTCCGAATTCATCGTCGGCCCCCCTTTTGATGCGCGACAGGTCGCGCCAGGCCGAGACGCTGGCGGATTCTCAGGACAAAGGCCAAAGTGACCATGACCTGCAGGCTCCGGAAACCTTCCTGCCATGGTGGCAGGAAGATCGCGAGGGAGGCGGCGAAAACAGCAGGCGGGACCTCAAGTGACCACCACCACCTCGTGAGAGTGCGGAGGACACAGATGGTCAGCGCCGCAAGCCTCGCCAACCCCGGCGGTCCGCCTGCCTCTCTGGCACGAAGCCGGTGGACAATGAGGGTCAGGTTTGAAATCGCGGTACGCAGGTACCGCACGTAAGAAAATGGTTTCATAGTGCAAATGTGTTGCACCAAGACGCCATCTGGTTAAGGTAATCCCAAGCCAGCGAAGCTCGGGTCCGGTTCCCAGATGGGAGCCGGGCTCATTCTTTATCGGGATTTTGGCTGATTCTGCGTCGACGCGGACGATACGGGGTGGCCTCCTGGGCCTCTCTGCGATGGCGTCGGAGAAAATCGTCCAGATCATCCTTCAGGAATCGGACATATCCGGCCCGTTGGATGCAGGTGATGCTTCCAGCGGCCCGCCAATCGTCGATGGTTCTGGGAGCGATGCCGAGGTATTCCGCGGCCTGGAGTTTGGTGAGCAGTAGTGATTTGTTCATGGGATAGCCCTTCCGGGTTCCCATAATATAATTTCAAGCTTGCTAGTCTGAGCTTCGGCCAATCCGAAAGCTTGCGAGGCAAATTGGAAAGCTTGCAGTCCTTTTATCGCCCAAAATGGCAAGCTTGCATGCTCAGGATAATGAGGACGAAAAAATGCCCACCCGCAATACTTTGGCTTTGGTTTTCAATGCATTATCCAGCACATTGAAGTCCTGGCAGACGGTTGCGCCTGCATCTGAGACCGCTTGCTTGCCGCAACAAACGCCCGAATTCCTGCATAGTTGCCAGCGATGCCTCGGTTCTTCGCCCGCAAGCGAAATCTACCGTTTTTTTGCGGATTTTTTCGAGGGTCGGCGCTGACGTGCAGCAGCCCTCTTGACCGCCTGATTCAGCTTTGCCTCATCCTGCCCGGCTAGGATGTCCGGTACGCATTCTGGATTGTCAATTCTATCCTTTTCTTCGGCTTTCTTCTTTTTGTTTTCCTGTCTGGCGGCCACGGCCCGCCGAGCGCCGACAGCCTGTTGCCTCCTTGCCACCAGCTCGTCCATTCCCTTTTGTAAACAGAATTGCTCCAGCTCCCACGCCACACGAACCAAGTATTCAGGCTTCACTACGAAATCCTTGTGGGCCTTGATGATTCGACAGGAGGGAGGTTGGGCATCGGCATCCCGTTTATCACGCTTCGTCGCCTCGTCATCGAAGACCACGCGGAAAGGAAGAGTTTCTGCTTCGAGTACCCATGGCTGATTGTACCGTGGCAATTGATTCCGGTCGATCGGCACAAAGCGTTCAAAGGCGAGGTAATGTTCGAATCGATGCAACTCCTGCTCCCTCAAATACTCGCACCAGTACGCCCATCGCGTTCGGGGACGCTGTGCCTTCAGGATTTTGGCCAGGATTGTGCTGACGGGCACTGGTGTGCCCGCTATTAATTCTGATTGGTAGAGTCCTTCCAGCCGTTTCCTGGCCTCGGAATCTGACGCGAACGTTTCAATTTCGAGGGTTCGGACCGCCGCATCATACTCCTCCGGCTCGCACTTCTCGATCCGATCGTTCAACGCATCCAGCGTCGGGTGGCGGACTTTCCCTTCCAGCCGGCCGTGCACGGCATCCCTAAGGACCCTCGCCCTCTCTACTGCCTCCATCGCCAGCACATCCAAAAGCGATAAGTTTTCTGGATAGCTGAGCAATAACTGGCGCTCCCTGACTCGTGCCAACTGATCTCGAATCTCCGCCACGGAGTGGTTCTCCCAATCACCGGGCAGCTTCATGGGTGGCAGCAACTGGAGGGCCGCTGATGTGAGCCAGTCCACATCGGATGTGGCGCGTTTTCGTCTGGCGCGTTTTCGTCGAGCGTTCATGAATAGACTTTGCTCAGTGAAGCGTAATGGGCCCAGGATTACAAGAGTCGGAGCGAGTGGGTCAATTCAACCGAAAACTCCACCCAATGCTGGGCGTAGGCGGTCACGTGGAACGAAATCCCAGCAGCAGTTCTCCCCTCTCCGGCCCCGACCGGAATCCCGCGCCCCGGAGCTCATTGGCAAGTTCCCAGTTGCTCCTTGGATAGGCACCATCAGTTTCCCCAAACCCCGACCATTGATGCCCCGGAGCCCCCCAATCCTGCCATCCTTCACTTCCACATGCTTCCCTACGCCCCTGGTGCTCGTGTCGTCGTCCGCGACGAAGAATGGCTGGTGCGCCGGGTCGACCCCTCCAACGACGGAGGGCACCTGCTTTCGTGTGACGGCGTTTCGGAGCTGGTCCGGGGGCGGGCGGCACAGTTTTTGACCCTACTGGAAGATGAAATCAAGGTTCTGGATCCGGGCAAAACCGAACTGGTCACTGACAGCAGCTCCCACTTCAATACCACTTTTCTGTATTTGGAGGCGCAGCTCAGGCGGAGCACGCCGAACGACACTGCGGTGCATCTCGGGCATCGGGCGGTGATGAATCTGGTGCCGTACCAGCTGGATCCGTCCCTGCAGGCGTTACGGCAGCCGCGCCAACGCATCCTCATTGCCGATGCCGTCGGACTGGGGAAAACCCTGGAGGCCGGCATCTTGACCACCGAACTGATCCAACGCGGGCGAGGCCAGCGGATCTTGGCGATCACGCTCAAGAGCATGCTCACCCAGTTCCAAAAGGAGTTCTGGAGCCGGTTTTCGATCCCGCTTGTCCGCCTCGATTCGATCGGCCTGCAGCGCGTGCGCAACACCATCCCGAGCAACCACAACCCGTTCAATTACTACGACCGGTCGATCATTTCGATCGACACCCTGAAGAACAACTTGGAATACCGCAATTACCTGGAGAACGCCTGGTGGGACATCATCATCATTGACGAGTGCCACAACGTGGCGGCGCGGGCGCAGGAATCCGGACTTTCCCGCCGTGCCCGATTGGCACGTGTCCTGTCGACCCGCTCGGACACCCTGATTCTGCTTTCGGCCACGCCCCATGACGGATCGGCGCGCAGTTTTGCTTCGCTGATGAGCTTGCTCGACCCCACCGCCATCAGCGATCCGGACGATTACACGCCCTCCGATTTTCAGGACAAAGGCTTGGTCATCCGCCGGTTCAAGAAAGACATCCGCGACCAAGTGGCGGAAGATTTCCAAGAACGCCACACCGAACAACTCCGCCAAGCAGCCAGCCCGGAGGAGGAAACCGCCTACACCGCGCTCCTCGCCATCCCGTTCACCCAGCAAGGCCGTCGCCAGACAGGGCGTCAGCACGAACTCCAGCGCATCGGCATGCAAAAGGCGGTCTTTTCGAGCCCGGCGGCCGCCCTGAAGTCGACGCGGCGCCGGATCCAGCTTCTCGTCACCAAGGGGGATGGCCCAAATGATGAAGAGAACGCGGAGATTATCGCTCTCGAGGAATTCGCCGCCGCCCTTGAGCGAATCGACGAAGCCCGGTTCTCCAAATTCCAGCGGCTGATCGCCCACCTCCGATCTCCGGCCTATGGATGGCAACCGTCCGACCCCAGCGACCGGCTGGTCATCTTTTCCGAGCGCATTGAAACTCTGGGCTGGCTCCGTGAGGCTCTGCCGTCCGCTCTCGGCCTGAAACCGGACCAGTTCGAAATCCTCCATGGCGGCCTCTCCGACACCGACCAGCAGGAAATTGTAGAGCGGTTCGGCCGCCAGGACGATCCCATCCGCGTGCTGCTGTGCTCTGATGTCGCCTCCGAAGGCCTCAACCTCCACTACTTTTGCCACCGCCTCGTGCACTTTGACCTCCCGTGGTCGCTCATGGTATTCCAGCAGCGAAACGGGCGTGTCGACCGCTATGGCCAGCGCCGGCAGCCGCGCATCACCTATGTGTTCACGGAGACCAAGGTCGAGCGCATCAAAGGCGACCTCCGGATCCTGGAAATCCTCCAGGCCAAGGACGAGCAGGCCAACAAGAACCTTGGCGACCCGGCGTCGTTTCTGCACGTGTACGACCCCGACAAGGAAGTCGCCCGTGTCGAACAGGCGATGGCGGACCACGTCACGCCCGAGGCATTCGAGCGGAATCTGGACGACAACGCCGCGCGAGCCGAGGCACCGCCGGCGCCCGGCGACGACGACGATGATGATCAAGGCGAGTGGCTGATGGCGCTCTTTGCCGGCACCCAATCTGAACAACTCACGGAAGCCCCGCCCCCCAGCACCCAATTCATCGCGGAGCCGCCGTCGCTTTTCGGGGCTGATCGCTCTCTGAGTGACTACCAATTCGCCAAAACCGCCCTAGAGCAGCTTTCGAAACCTGATCCCATCGCGCAGTTCACGCTCAATGATGAGCACCAGACGATTTCGCTGACCGCCCCGATTGATCTGCAGGATCGGTTGAAGCACGGCATGCCCGCCGAAGCCCGCGAGAAGGACCATCGTTACGCCCTCACCTCGAATAAACTAGCCATGGCCGAGGCCATCGAAAGAGCCCGGCAGGCGCGCCGCGAAGAGGATACATGGCCGGCCCTGCACTACCTTTGGCCCCAACATCCGATCATGGAGTGGCTCACCGAGCGCGTGCTCACCGCTTTCGGTCGGCACCGGGCTCCGGTGATTCGCTCCCCGCATCTGACGGACGACGAGCAGGCCTTCATCCTCCTGGGCCTCATCCCCAATCGAAAGGGCCAACCCCTCCTGATCGAGTGGCAGGTGGCGGTTCTTCACCAAGGCCACTGGCGACTCGAACCCTTCCCGTCCTTCGCCAACCGCGCCGGCCTCGTCGCCGCGAAACTCCCAAATAGCGGCCAGCCGGTCGAGACCTCCTCACTTCAAGACCACCTGCCCGCAGCCGTCACCGCCCTGCGCCGGCACCTGGTCGCCCGCCAGAAGCTCTTCGCCGCTGAAATGGACGCACGGCTTGAGCACACCCTCGCCGACCTCGCGCGGCTCCAGAACCTGCAGGTCGAGCAACTCGAATTGCGCCTCCAAAAGTCCCAGCTGGCCGAAAACGTCAAACGAGGCCAGCGCGAGCAGCGCACCCAGCTCATCCGCAAAGTTTTCGACGAATACCGCGACTGGGTCCGCGACAGCATGACCACCGAACCCGAACCCTTTATCCAAGTGCTCGCCGCCGCGATCCCTTGAAGTCTTTCGGATTATGTTCCACATCCCCGAAAACCTCAAAAAGGTTACCAAGTTGCCGAGTTTCGCCGTCGATATTAGCGGTGCCTACACGGAGGCAGCCTGTGGGACGGGATTGGCCATTTCTGCCCCTAATCTCTTCCCACCCTATCGCGCTCAGGACCTCACTCAATCACAA